>JASKZT010000249.1 GCA_030145965.1 Ornithinimicrobium sp. | reverse complement strand
TGGTCTGCTGCTCGATGACCTGCTCCTGGCTGCGCCCGGCGAAGCGCTGGGCCGCGGCCCGCACCATGCGCTCGGTGCCGCCCACCTTGACGACCGCGATGCTGCGCAGGGTGACCCCGACACCGCTCTTGGTCGTGGCGTCCTCGGCGGTCACCGGGAAGCTCTGGGAGGCCAGGGACAGGCGGGCGACCTGCTCGAAGATCGGCTTGACGAAGGTGCCGCCGCCGATGACGACCCGCTGCCCGGACAGGTCGGTCGTCTCGTCCCCGGTCTCGGGGTTGATGACAGGGATGCCGCTCTTGCGGCCGGTGATGATGAGCGCCTCGTCCGGCGTGGCGATCTTGAACCTCGCCTTGGCGTAGGCGAGGGCGACCACGAGGAGGACGACGAGCACCGCGACGACGACAGCGGTGATGAGCAGGGGTCCGGCGAGTTCCATGGGGCTCCTTGGGCGGGTCGGACGACGGGCGGGCACGAGGACTCCGGACGGCCGTGCCCATGGCCCCCCGGCTGCCCGTCGCGGGCGTCGTCGCCGACCCGGGCACGGCCACCCTACCTGGGGTTCTGTCCCTCGCGGGCGGTGCGCGCGGAGGGCGCGTCCGGGGCGCCCGGCGGGACCGCGGCTCCCTGCCGTCCTACGCTCGGGCGATGAGCCATCCCGTCCGCATCGCGGTGCAGATCCAGCCCCAGCACGCCGACTACCCCCAGATCCGCGACGCCGTGCGGCGCGCGGAGGACCTGGGTGTCGACGCCGCCTTCAACTGGGACCACTTCTACCCCCTGACCGGCGACCCGGAGGGCAAGCACTTCGAGTGCTGGACGATGCTCGGGGCGTGGGCCGAGCAGACCAGCCGCATCGAGATCGGCGCCCTGGTGACCTGCAACTCCTACCGCAACCCCGACCTGCTCGCCGACATGGCCCGCACCGTGGACCACGTCAGCGGCGGCCGGCTCATCCTCGGCGTGGGCGCCGGGTGGTTCGAGAAGGACTACGACGCCTTCGGGTACGAGTTCGGGACGGCGGGGCAGCGGATCGCCGCGCTGGCCGAGGCCATGCCGCGGATCCGCGAGCGGCTCGCGGCCGGCAACCCCGCGCCGACCCGGCAGGTGCCGATCATGATCGGCGGCGGCGGGGAGCGCAAGACGCTGCGCGTCGTCGCGGAGCACGCCGACATCTGGCACGGCTTCGGCGACGCGGACACCATCGCCCGCAAGAGCGCCATCCTCGACGAGCACGGCGTCGCCGTCGGGCGCGACGCGACCCGCATCGAGCGCTCGGCCGGCGTCTCACGACCGCCCGCGGAGGTCGCCGACGCGATGGTCGCCGCCGGGGTGACCCTCTTCACGGTGAGCACGTCCGGCCCCGACCACGACCTCTCCCTCGTCGAGGAGTGGGTGCGCTGGCGCGACGCCCGCGCTGCCGGCGACCCCGCGGGCGAGGGCGCCTGACCCGGCGGTAGCCTGCGCCGATGACCTACGACGTGGCGGCCGTCCGCGACCGCTTCCCGGCCCTCCGCTCCGGCACCGCGCACTTCGACGGGCCGGGCGGCTCCCAGACGCCCGACGTCGTCGCCGACGCCGTCGCGCGCACCCTGACCAGCTCGATCGCCAACCGCGGCACGGTCACCGCGGCCGAGCAGCTCGCCGAGCGGGTCGTCGCCGAGGCCCGGGCCGCGATGGGCGACCTGCTCGGCTCGGACCCGGCCTCGGTGATCTTCGGCCGCAGCGCCACCGCCAACGCGATGGACCTCGCCCGCACGCTGGCCCGCTGCCACCGCTGGGGCCCGGGCGACGAGGTCGTCGTCACCTCCCTCGACCACGACGGCAACATCCGCCCCTGGGTCCTCGCCGCCGAGGCGGTGGGCGCCACGGTCCGCTGGGCGGAGGTCGACCCCGCGACCGGCGAGCTGCCCGTCGACACCGTCCGCGCGGCGCTCTCGCCACGCACCCGGCTGGTCGCGGTCACGGGGGCCAGCAACCTCATCGGCACCCGGCCCGACCTGCCGGCCGTCGTCGCCGCCGCGCACGACGTCGGCGCGCTCGTGCACGTCGACGCCGTCCACCTCGCGGCCCACGCCCCGGTCGACCGGGAGGCCCTGGGCGCCGACCTGCTGTCGTGCTCGCCCTACAAGTTCCTCGGGCCCCACGTCGGCGTCACCGCCGGCCGCCCCGACCTGCTCGAGGAGCTGCGGCCCGACAAGCTGCTGCCCTCCTCCGACGCGGTGCCCGAGCGCTTCGAGCTGGGCACGCTGCCCTACGAGCTGCTCGCGGGCACCACGGCCGCGGTGGACCTCCTCGCCGGGCTGGCCTGGGAGGGGCGGGGCGGCGACGGGCTCCCCGCGGCCCAGGGCCTGGCGCGGCGCGAGCGGCTCGCCCGCTCCTTCGCCGCCCTGGAGGAGCACGAGGACGGCCTCCGGGAGCGGGTCGAGGAGGGTCTGCGCAGGCTGCCCGGGGTCACGGTCTACTCCCGGGCCGCCCACCGCACCCCGACGCTGCTCCTGACGGTCGAGGGCCTGGAGCCCACCGCCGTGCACCGGCACCTGGCCGGCCTGGGCGTCAACGCTCCCGCGAGCCACTTCTACGCCTGGGAGCTCAGCCACCGGCTGGGCCTCGGGGCCGCGGGTGGGGTGCGGGTCGGGATGGCTCCCTACACGAGCCACGAGGACGTCGACCGCCTCCTCGACGGCCTCGGGCAGGTCGTCGCCGACCGCTGACGCCGCGAAACCGCGTCGTCCTCGCCCCGTCCGGGCCGGTACGCTCGGACGGTCTGCCCGACCCGGGACGGGCGCGCAGCCCGCGCACCCCGACCCGACCGGCTCGGGACCACCCGCCCGACGCGAGGAGTGCACCCACGTGGCCATGCGCCTGTCGACCCTGTTCCTGCGGACCCTGCGCGAGGACCCGGCGGACGCCGAGCTGCCCGGGCACAAGCTGCTCGTGCGTGCCGGGTACGTCCGCCGCGCCGCGCCGGGCGTCTACACCTGGCTGCCGCTGGGGCTGAGGGTGCTGCGCCGGGTCGAGGAGGTCGTCCGCGAGGAGATGGACGCCATCGGCGACCAGGAGCTGAGCTTCCCCGCGCTGCTGCCCCGCGAGCCCTACGAGGCGACCAACCGCTGGACGGAGTACGGCGACAACCTCTTCCGGCTCCAGGACCGCAAGGGCGTCGACATGCTCCTGGGGCCCACGCACGAGGAGATGTTCACCCTCGCGGTCAAGGACATGTTCAGCTCCTACAAGGAGCTGCCGCTGACCCTCTACCAGATCCAGACGAAGTACCGCGACGAGGCGCGTCCGCGCGCCGGCCTGCTGCGCGGCCGCGAGTTCGTCATGAAGGACTCCTACTCCTTCGACGTCGAGGACGCCGGCCTCGAGGCCGCCTACCAGCGGCACCGCGCGGCCTACGTGCGCATCTTCGACCGGTTGGGTCTCGACTACGTCGTCGTGCACGCCGACTCCGGCGCGATGGGCGGCTCGGCGAGCGAGGAGTTCCTCGCCGTCAGCCCCGTCGGCGAGGACACCTTCGTGCGCTGCGAGGCCAGCGGGTACGCCGCCAACGTCGAGGCGGTCGTCGTGCCGCAGGCCGCGCCGGTCGACCCCGCCGTCGTCGCCGCGACCCCCGCGGCCCACGTCGAGGACACCCCCGACAGCCCCACGATCGAGACGCTCGTGCGGCAGGCGGACGCCCTGCACCCGCGCGCCGACGGCCGCGCGTGGACGGCGGCCGACACGCTCAAGAACGTCGTGGTCATGCTCACCCACCCCGACGGGACCACCGAGCCGCTCGCGATCGGCCTGCCCGGTGACCGTGACGTCGACGCCAAGCGGCTCGAGGCGCAGGTGTCCCCGGCCGGATGGGCGCCCTTCGGCGAGGAGGACTTCGCCGCCTACCCGATGCTGGCCAAGGGCTACATCGGCCCCGGCGTGCTCGGCCTGGAGAAGGCCTCGGGCATCCGGTACCTCCTCGACCCCTCCGTCGCGGAGGGGTCGGCCTGGGTGACGGGTGCCGACGAGCACGGCAAGCACGTCTTCGACCTCGTCCTGGGCCGCGACTTCACCGCCGACGGCACGATCCAGGCGGGTGAGATCCGCGAGGGGGACCCCAGCCCCGACGGGGGCGGACCGCTGACGCTGGCGCGCGGCATCGAGATGGGCCACATCTTCCAGCTCGGCCGCAAGTACGCCGAGGCGCTCGACCTCAAGGTCCTGGACGAGAACGGCAGGCTCGTGACCGTGACGATGGGCTCCTACGGGGTGGGCGTCTCGCGCGCCGTGGCCGCGGTCGCCGAGGCCACCCACGACGAGGCCGGCCTCTGCTGGCCGCGCGTGCTGGCGCCGGCCGACGTCCACGTCGTCGCGACCGGCAAGGACCAGGCGGTCTTCGACCAGGGCGAGCTGCTCGTGGCCGACCTCGAGTCGGCCGGGCTGACGGTGGTCTACGACGACCGTCCCAAGGTCAGCCCCGGCGTGAAGTTCAAGGACGCCGAGCTGCTCGGCGTCCCGACGATCGTCGTCATCGGCAAGGGTCTGGCGGACGGCACGATCGAGATCAAGGACCGTCGCAGCGGTGGGCGCCGGGACGTGCCGGTGGCACGGACCGTCGGTGAGGTGCTCGCCGAGGTGCGTGGGCTCACGGGTCCGGGCGAGGACGCACCCGCGTCCTCGGCCGACCCTGCCTGACGGCAGCCCCCGCGGTGGTCGAGTCCCTCGATCCGGGCGTCCTGCTCTTCCTGGCCCTCGCCGGGCTCACCGCCGGCTTCGTCGACGCGGTCGTCGGGGGAGGCGGGCTGGTGCAGCTGCCCGCCCTCCTCGTCGGCCTGCCCGGCGCCACCCCGGTGCAGCTGCTGGCGACGAACAAGCTCGGCTCGATCATGGGCACGACGACGAGCTCGATCACCTACTTCCGCCGCGTCCGGCCCGACCTGCGCACCGCGGTGCCCCTCGCCCTGGCCGCCTTCGCCGGCAGCCTGGGCGGCGCTGCGCTCGCCTTTCTCATCAGCAAGGCGGCGTTCAACCCGATCATCCTCGCCGTGCTGGTCGGGGTCGGCGTCTACACCCTGCTCAAGCCCTCGATGGGCCAGCTGCAGCGGCTGCGCTTCGGGCACCGGCGGCCGCGCCGGCACCTGGCGGCCGCGCTCCTGATCGGCGTCGCGGTCGGCACCTACGACGGGGCGCTGGGCCCGGGGACCGGGTCGTTCTTCGTCTTCGCCCTGGTCAGCGTGCTCGGCTACGGCTTCCTCGAGGCCAGCGCCAAGGCCAAGATCGCCAACTTCGCGACCAACCTGGCGGCGCTCGCGGTCTTCGTCCCGCAGGGCGTGGTGCTGTGGAAGGTCGGGCTGCTCATGGGCGTGTGCAACGTCGTCGGGGGCTACCTCGGCGCGCGCGTGGCCGTGGCCCGCGGCAGCGGCTTCGTGCGCGTCTTCTTCGTCGTCGTCCTGTCGGCCTTCGTCGTCAAGATCGGCTACGACACGTGGGTGCAGCTCACCCCCTGAGCACCGGACACCTCGGGTGGTGCCGGCACGGCGGCCCCACGGGCGGTCCTCGGTCAGGGGTGGACCGCGGTCGCGTCGCAGCCCCCGAGCATGTCCACGGTCGAGGTGGTCCGCTCCCAGGTCTCGGGGTAGGTGTCGGGCGAGACCAGACGCACGACGTGCGGCCCGGGCTGGTTGACGGGGTCGATCTCCACGCGGGTCGGCTGGTACTCCATCTGCGTCGTCACGGTCCCGTCCTCGTCGCGGGTCAGGGTGAAGCTGGCGACCATCCCCTCCTGGGTCGCGGGCAGGAGGCTGGCGTTGGTGTCCGGGGACTGGTTGGACAGGAAGTTGCCCAGGCCGTAGGCGACGTGCTTGCCGTTGACGCGCTCGCACGGCTGGATGACGTGGACGTGGGTGCCGAGGACGAGGTCGACCGCGTCGGACTCGAGCAGGTCGTGGGCCAGCTGCACCTGCTCGTCGAGCGGCTGGGCGACGTACTCCCCGCCCCAGTGCATGCTGACGACGACGAAGTCCGCGCCCTCGCCCTTGGCCCGCTCCGCCTGCTCGAGGATGCCGGCGCTGCCCAGGTTGGGCCAGGAGCTCTCGACCAGCCACGGCGCCTCGCCGGGGATGTCGGTCGTCGGGCCGCCGGCGTTGGGGTAGGTGTAGGTGTAGGCCAGGTGCCCGACCGTGGCGACGTCCCCCTCCCCGGCGGGCACCTCGTAGAGCTCGGCCGCGCCGGCCCGCGCC
>JASKZT010000190.1 GCA_030145965.1 Ornithinimicrobium sp. | reverse complement strand
GATGGTGGCCGGCTCCGGCACCATCGCCGGCGCCGTCCCCGTGGCCGAGCGCGCCGCGGTGCAGGGGGCCGCGGACCTGGTCATGGGTCTGTCGGCCGCGGCGGGCGGGGCGCTGGCCGGGGTGGTCATGGACCTCTGGAGCTTCGGTGCCCTGGCGACCGCCGCCGGAGTCGCCGCACTCGCCCTCGGCGCCTTCACGGTTGCACGCCGTGAAGTGGTTAGCCTGAAGACGTGACCCCACCCCGCCGATCCCACGCCCTCGACCCTGCCCGGGTCGAGGCGGTCAAGCAGGCCCGGGCCCGGTGGCGTCACGAGGTCGCGGACCTCGGCGGACCCAACTCGTTGCTGTGGCACCGGACCTCCCTCACCGGCACCTTCGACCTCAACCTCGCCCACCCCGGCGGCGTGGCCAAGCTGCTGTCCGGCCGGTCGACGCTGCTGTCCGAGCTCGTCCGCGAGCAGGTCGCGCTCGCCGACGCGGGCCGGCGGATCGGGGCCATCCGGGACAAGGTCACCGAGCTGCGCCGCGAGCACGGCGTCGAGGCCGGCTTCCTGGCCATCGGCCTGGCGACCTGGACGCTGCACCGCGTCCCCGTCCCGCCCCGCGCCCCCGTCCTGCTGCGCAGCTGCCGCATCACGCCCACGGGGCCGGCCCACGCCGACTACCTCATCGAGCTGCACGAGGACGTCGTCTTCAACCCCGTCCTCGAGCACTACCTGCGCAGCGAGGTCCACCTCGACCTGGACCCGGCGATGCTCGCGGGGCTGTCCGCGCAGGACCACGGCTTCGACCCGCGCATGACCTACCGGGCGCTGGAGGAGATCTGCACCGAGATGACCGGCTTCGGCATCGGCCCGCAGATGGTCATCAGCACCTTCCCGTGGGCCAAGCTCCCGCTCGTGACGACCTACACCGGCGACGTCCAGGCCCTCGCCTCCCACGACGTCGTCGCGGCGCTCGCCGGCGCCGACGTGCCCCTGAGCTCGCCGGGCCCCGACCCGGACCGGGCGCACGACCCGGTCCAGGAGCTGTCCGCCCTGGACGCCGACCGTGCCCAGCGCCTCGTCATCGAGGAGGCCTCGCGCGGAGCGGACCTCGTCCTCGACACCCCGTCCGGGACGGGCTCGACCCAGACCCTGGCCAACGTCGTCGTCGCGGCGGTCTCGGAGGGCCGCACCGTGCTGGTGGTCTCCGAGGAGCGCAGCGCCCTCGACGCGCTGCGCCGGCGCCTCGACCACGTCGGGCTGGGAGACCTGTGCCTCCACGTCGCGGAGGACCCCGCCTCGATGCGGGAGGCCGTCCGCACGGTCCGACAGGCGCTCGACCGCCTGGCGCGCGAGGAGGAGCCCGACCTCGGCACCGACCCGCTCCCGGCCCGCACCGACGCGCTCGAGGTGCTGCGGCGCGACCACCGGGTGCTCCACCACGTCCACCGTCCGTGGGAGATCTCGCTGGCCCAGGTGCAGGACGACCTGGCCGCGCTCGCCGCCCTCGAGCACCCGCCCGCCTCCCGCGTCCGCCTCCCGCTGAAGGTGATGCGCCGCGTCGGCGACGACGAGCTCTCCGCCGCCTCCGACGCCCTCGTCGAGGCCGCCGCCGCGGACGCCTGGCCCCGCGGGCGCTCCGAGGACCCCTGGTACGCCGCGCGCCTCACCTCCGCCGACGAGGCGGCCCGCGCCACCGAGATCGTCGCCCGGCTCGTCACGGGTGAGCTGCACGACGCCCGGCAGCTGGTCGACGCGGTGGCCAAGGAGGCCGGGATGCCGGCCCCGGTCAACCTGCAGCAGTGGACGCACCGGCTGGGGCTCGTCGCCCGGGTGAGCGAGACGCTCGACATCTTCACCCCCCACATCTACGACGCGCCGCTGGACGAGATGGTGGCCGCGACGGCCGACCGTGACGAGGTCGCCGAGCGGCCCGGAGCGGTGGCCAGGGCCCGGCTGAGGCGACAGGTGCGCGGTCTCCTGCGCCCCGGCACCCCGCCGGCCGACCTCGCCCGGCGCGTCCGCCTGGCCCGCGACGAGCGCGCCGAGTGGGAGGCCGTCGCCGGCAAGGCCGCCCGCCCGGCCGCCCCGGAGGGCTGGGAGGAGGCCGTGACGGCGCACACGCCCATCGGGGAGGACCTGGAGTGGCTGGCCCGGGTCTTCGCCGGCCGCCCCCTCGGCCAGGACCTGGCGACGGTCCACCTCGACACCGTCCTCGAGCGCCTGGTCATGCTCGACGCCCGTGCCGACCGTGCACCCGTGGCCGCGACCGCCCACCCGCTGCTCGAGCCGCTGCGCGACCAGGGCCTGGGCGAGCTCGTCGACGACCTGGCCCGTCGCGGCGTGCCCGCCGACCGCGTGGCTGCGGAGGTCCGCTTCGTGCACCGCTCGTCGCTGCTGGCGCACCTGCGCTCGGACGACGTGCCGCAGCAGGTCGACCCCGACGCCGTCCGCGAGGCCGAGCGCTCCTTCCGCCGCGCCGACCGCGCCCACCTGCACCGCAACGCGCTCCGCGCCCGCCGGGCCGTGCTGCGCCGGCTGCGTCGCTCCCTGTCCTCCCAGACCTCCCAGCTCACCGCCTGGCAGCGGGCCCTGGAGCGCGCCCAGGTCGGGGCGCTCGACCTGCGCGACGTCGTCAGCCGCGCTCCCGACGTCGTCCTGGCCGCCCAGCCGGTCGTCCTCGCCTCACCGCTCGCCGTGCCGTCGGTCCTGCCCCCGGACACGACCTTCGACCTCGTCGTCGTGGACCGCGCCGGGCGGACCACGACCGCCCGCACGGTCGGGGCGCTCGCGCACGGGCGCCAGGTGCTCGTCGTCGGGGACAGCGGCGGCGCGGGGCCGTCGGCCTTCTCCGTCGTGGCCGACCCCAAGGCCGAGGGCGACCTGCCGGACGACGTCGCGGAGCCGTCGCTGCTGACCGAGGCCTCGGCCGTGCTGCCGGTGCGCCACCTGCAGACCCACTACCGGGCGCTCGACCAGAGCCTCGTCGCGCCCCTGGCCCCGGTCATGCCGGTGCCGGTCCACAGCTTCCCCGGGGTGGGCCGCCGTGGTGCGGTCCGCGAGCACGTCGTCGAGGGGCCGGCCGCGACCCAGGTCGAGGCGGCCGTCGATGCCGTCCTCGACCACGCGCTGTCCGAGCCCGGGCGCAGCCTGCTCGTCCTCACCGACGACGACGCCACCGCGGAGGACGTCGACCGTGCCCTGCGCGCGGCGCTGACCGATCCCCGGCGGCCGGGTGCGGGCGCGCCCGCGCTCGTCGACGACGCCTCGGTCATCGAGCCCTTCCTCGTCCGTCCGCTGCGCCGGGCCGCCGGTGAGGTCCGCGACCAGGTCGTCTGGGTCACCGGGCCGCACCAGCCGGTCGTCCACGACGCGCGCCTGGCGGCCACCGCGATCGGCTCGGCCCGCCACGGCGTCGACGTGGTCACCCCCCTGGCCGTCGCGTCCTGGCCCGACGGCGAGGGCACGGACGTCGTGCGGCAGGCGGTCTCCTTCCGTGCCCACGCCGGCCGCGGGACGGGGTCTGCCGTGCTGGCCGAGCTGACCCGACGCCTGCGCGAGGAGGGCCTCGAGGTGACGGAGGGCTGGGCCCACGGGCCGCACGCCCTCGACCTGGCCGTCGCGACGGAGGAGGGCGGCCGCATGGTCGTCGCGGTGGACAGCGACGCGCACCCCGGCACGCCCGACGTCGAGCCTGACCGCGACGACCTGCGCCTGCGGCACGAGCAGCTGACCCGGATGGGCTGGTCGCCGCTGCGGGTGCGCACGACCGACGTCTTCACCGACCCGGCGCGCGAGGTGGCCCGGGTCCTGCAGGCGCACCGCGACGCTCTCTCGCGCGCGACGTGAGCCGCCCCTCCTCGGGGGAGGGGGCCGGCAGGCGGCGGCCCCGGCGCCACCGGCGCGTCGACGCCCCGCCGACCAACCGCACCGCCGACACCGCCGACGACGTGCCCGGCGAGAGGCGGGCCGCACCCCCCGGGCCGCAGCCGGGCACGGCGGACGACGCGCGGGAGGCCTGGATCCGCTCCCAGCGCCCGCCCCACTGGGACTGAGCCGCGGCAGCGTCGCGTGCCGCCGCCGTCCGCTGGGCGACACGACGCGGGTCCGCTGGCTACCGCGTGGCGGGGCCGCTCCCGTCGGCGCAGCGGCTGGCCAGCAGGTCGCGGATCTCGCGCAGGGTGGCGACCTCCTCCGAGACCTCCTCGGGCTTCTCCACGCCCCGCAGCCGCAGGTCGTCGAGCTTGTTCATCGGCGCGACGAAGATGAGGTACACGACCGCGGCGGTGATGAGGAAGACGATGAGCGAGTTGATGATCGCCGCGAAGTCGATGATGGTGTCGGGGCGTCCCGGCCCCCGGAGCGCCCAGGCCAACCCGGACACCTCTCCGCCGCCCCCGACGGCGTTGAGGATCGGGGTGATGAGGCTGGAGACGACCGTGGACACGACCGCGGCGAACGCGCTGCCGAGCACGACCGCGACCGCCAGGTCGATGACGTTGCCGCGCGTGATGAACTCTTTGAAGCCCGTGAGCATGCTGCTCCTCCTTCTCCGCCGGCCGGGCGTCCCCTGGGCCGGGATAGGCGGTGAGAGGCGGCCCCCGAGGTGTCGAGCGAGCAGCCTGCGCCGACAGTAGCGGAGCGGGGTCGGTGGCCGCGACGCTCCGGTCGGCTCTCGTCCGGGGCCTCACGGGGCGCCTGCCTCACCCGGCGCCGCGTGCAGGGCGAGCAGCAGCGCCCCGCCGGCGGGGTCGGCGCCCCGGGCGCCGGCGAGGGCGGTCGCGTCCTCGGGGGACAGCGCGAGCCACGCACCGCCACCGCCGTCGGAGAGCCCGGTGCCGCCCATCAGCCCTGAGGAGCCGGGGCGGGCGGCCCGCACCGCCACGACGAGGACGGGCCCCACCACGCGGCTGCCGTCGACGGGGGAGTGCACGTCGACCCGGTCGCCGGCCGACAGCGCCTCGGCGACCGCGGCGTCGGGCACGGGGAGCCACACGGCCACGCTGCCGGCGGGCTGCCCCTCGAGCAGCGAGCCGGTGCCGACGTCGTGCGCGGTCAGCGGCTCACCCTCGGCGAGGACCGCCGCGACCGGACGCCCCACCGCCTGCGCCGGGTCGCCCAGCGCCCGGGCGGGGACGGCGCCGGCAGGCAGGTCGCGGACCGCGACGTCACCCGCGGCCAGGACCGCTCCGACCGGCACCTGGCGCGTCGCGACGAGCACCGGCACGCCGCCCTCGGTGGGACGGGCGAGCGACACCCAGGCGGTCGTGCCCAGGGCGGTCGCGGCCAGCACGGCCGACGCGGCACGGCGCAGACCGCCGCGGGTCCGGCGCGTGGTCGCCGGTCGCGGCGGGGAGGTGCGGCGGCGCGGCGGGAGAGGGGGCACGCGTCGACGCTAGACGCGGCGCGTCGTCCTCGTCAGGAGCTCAGGTCTTGCCTGTGGACGAGGAGGAGGAGCTGCCCGCCGATGTGGACGACCCGTTCGAGGAGGAGCCGCCGGAGGAGCCGGACGACGACGACCCCGACGACCCCGACGACCCCGACGACCCCGACGAGGAGGAGCTCCCGGAGTCGCCCGACGAGGACGAGGAGGAGGACGTCGTCGAGCTCGAGGTCTTCTCCGAGCCGCGGGAGTCGGTGCGGTAGAAGCCGGACCCCTTGAAGACGACACCGACGGCGCTGAAGACCTTGCGCAGGCTGCCGGAGCAGTTCGGGCACACCGTCAGGGCGTCGTCGGAGAACGCCTGCTGGATGTCGAACGCGTGGCCGCAGTCCTTGCAGGAGTACGAGTAGGTGGGCACGAGG
>JASKZT010000170.1 GCA_030145965.1 Ornithinimicrobium sp. | reverse complement strand
GCCAGCTCACCGGCTCCATCTCGGTGGTGGCGTTGAGCTTCATCGTGCAGGAGCCCAGCGGGATCATGCCGCGGTCCAGCGCGAAGTCCTTGTCGGACAGCGACCGGATGTAGCGCAGCATCGCGGTCTCGCTGCGGTAGGACGTGAAGACCGGGTGGGTCAGGTAGGTCTCGTCCTGCCTGCGCACCAGGTCGCCGACCTGCGGAGCCTCGACCGAGGGGATGCTCTGCGGCGCCTCGACGCCGAACGCCTCGGCGACCGCTCGCAGGTGGCCCAGGGTGGTCAGCTCGTCGGTGGACAGCAGCACGGTGTCGGCGTCGACCTGCCACAGGTTGATGCCGCGCTCGAGCGCGGCGGCGAGCACGTCGGCGGCCCGGCCCGGCACGCGGACGGTGAGGGTGTCGAAGAACGCCTGGCCGGCCAGCTCCAGCCCGCCCGCGGTGAGCGCGTCGGCCAGGGCGCGGGCCTTGGCGTGGGTCTCCTGGGCGATCCGGCGCAGGCCCTCGGGGCCGTGCCAGACGGCATACATCGAGGCCATGACCGCGAGGAGGACCTGGGCGGTGCAGATGTTGCTCGTGGCCTTCTCGCGCCGGATGTGCTGCTCGCGGGTCTGGAGCGCGAGGCGGTAGGCCTGGGCGCCCTCCGCGTCGACGCTGACGCCCACGAGGCGGCCGGGCAGCGTGCGCTCCAGGCCGGAACGCACCGCGAGGTAGCCGGCGTGCGGGCCGCCGAAGCCGAGCGGCACGCCGAAGCGCTGGGTGGTGCCGACGGCGACGTCGGCGCCCCACCGCGCGGGCGGGGCCAGGACCGTCAGCGCGAGCAGGTCGGCGGCGGCCGTCACGAGCCCCCCCGCGGCGTGGACCGCCTCGGCGAGGGGTGCGACGTCCCGGACCAGGCCGTCGGCACCGGGGTACTGCACGAGGACGCCGAAGACCTCGCGGCCCCCGGCGGCGGCCCGCAGGGAGGCCTCGTCGGAGACGGTGGTGACGTCGGTGACCACGACGGTCCAGCCGATGGCGTCGGCGCGGGCCTGGACCACCGCCACGGTCTGGGGCAGCACGTGCTCGTCGACGAGCAGGACCGCGTCGTCGGCGACCTTGCTCGTGCGGCGCATGAGGGCCATGGCCTCGGCGGCCGCGGTGCCCTCGTCCAGCATGGAGGCACCGGCGATGTCGAGGCCGGTGAGGTCGGTGACCATCGTCTGGAAGTTGAGCAGGGCCTCGAGCCGGCCCTGGGAGATCTCCGGCTGGTAGGGCGTGTAGGCGGTGTACCAGGCCGGGCTCTCCAGCACGTTGCGCAGCACGACCGGCGGCGTCTGGGTGCCGTAGTAGCCCAGCCCGATCATGGGCGTGACGACGCGGTTGCGGGAGGCGAGCTCACGCAGCTCGGCCAGGACCGCCTGCTCGCTCGGCGCGGCCGCGATGGACAGCGGCTCGCCGTCGCGGATCGAGGGCGGCACGGCGGCCTCGACGAGGGACTCCAGGCTGTCGTAGCCGAGCGTGCCCAGCATGCGGGCCACGTCCTCCTCGCGCGGGCCCACGTGGCGGCCGACGAAGTCGGCGAGCACGGTGGGCTGCAGCGGGGCGGAGTCGTCGGTCACGACGTCGTCGACGTCGGCGGCGGGGACGGGGGCGGTGTCGGTGCTCATGGCAGGGCTCCTCGGGCAGGCGCGGGTAGCGCTCCCCCTCTGTCGGGCGCGTCCGCGCGCCTTCCAGAGTTGCCTGATCCGCACGGTCCTGGGCGCCTGAGAGCTTGGCGGGGAGGTTGCCCCTTCGGCGCCTCACCGGCCCGGGTGAGGTCTCTCCCGTGCGGCCTCGAAGGCAGGACCCAATCTACCAGCAGGTGCGGCGGGGACGGTCGCTCAGGAGGTGCGGCGCGCGCGGCGCCGCGCGGAGAGCTCGTCGGCCGGGTGGTCGCTCAGGTCGTCGCCGGCCCGCTCGCTGGGCAGCTCGGCGAGCTGTCCCTCGACCTCGCGCCAGACGCTGCCCACGGCGATGCCGAAGACGCCCTGGCCGCCGCGGACCAGGTCGATGACCTCGTCGTCGCTCGTGCACTCGTAGACGCTCGCGCCGTCGCTCATGAGCGTGATGCGGGCGAGGTCCTGCACGCCGCGCTCGCGCAGCGCGGTCACCGCCACGCGGATCTGCTGCAGCGAGACACCGGTGTCGAGGAGGCGCTTGATGATCTTGAGGACGAGGATGTCGCGGAAGGAGTAGAGCCGCTGGGTGCCCGAGCCGCTGGGGTTGCGCACCGAGGGCTCCAGGAGGCCGGTGCGGGCCCAGTAGTCGAGCTGGCGGTAGGTCACGCCGGCCGCCCCGCAGGCCGTGGGCCCCCGGAAGCCGATGGACTCGTCGAGCGCCGGGGTGTCCCCCGTGAAGAGCACCCCCTGGGCGGGCCCCGACCCTGAACTGCCGGCCTGCGTGCCGGGTGCGTCGACGCCTGCGCTCACCGGTCCTCCTCGCGGGTGTGAACTCTGTGACTTGTGTGACTCGTGTGCACCGTAGGCACAGGATGACCGTAGGCCGCGGGTGGGGTCGGGTCAACGACCGACGCGCCGGGAGCCGCCTGTGTCATGCCCTACTCCTCGAAGTCCTCGGCGGAGACGTTGTCGAGGAACTCGCGGAAGCGCTCGACCTCGTCCTCCTCCTCGACCGCCATCGTGACCCCGACCTCGTCGAGCAGCTCCTCGCTGGCGAGGATCGGGGTGGCCGCCCGCAGCGCCACCGCGATGGCGTCGCTGGGGCGGGCGGAGATGACGGTGCCGTCGTCGAAGTGCAGCTCGGCCATGAACGTGCTCTCGCGCACCTCGGTGATGTGGACCGCGGCCAGGGTGTGCCCCAGCTCGTGGATGACCGTCACCATGAGGTCGTGGGTCAGCGGACGGGGCGGCTCGACGCCCTGCTGGGCGTAGGCGATGGCCGTGGCCTCCGGTGCACCGATCCAGATGGGGACGTAGCGGTGCCCCTCCCGCTCCCGCAGGAGCACGATCGGGCTGTTGGTGGGCATCTCGACCCGGACGCCCATGACGTCGAGCTCTCTCACCCGTCCCACGGTACCCCGCCGGGGCCGGTCGCGCGGGCCGCCGTGCGTCAGCGGCCGCGGGAGAGGCCCGAGCGCACCAGGGCCACGTGCAGCGAGAGCATCGTCGAGAGCAGCTCGGCCTCGACGTCGTCGGGGTCCGGGCCGGGTGCGCCCCGCGCCTGACGGCGCCGCAGCGGCTCGAGGATCTGCTGGGCCAGGCCCAGCTCGCGGTCGGCGCCGATGCGGAAGGACCGCAGGTGGCGCGCCTCCAGGCCCGAGCGCGCCAGGACGGCGGCGGCCGTGGCCACGTCGAGGTCGTCGGCGTGGTGGCGGCCCGAGGCGTCGGTGCGCAGCAGCCCGAAGGCCTTGAGCTGGGCGTAGGCGGCGCGGTCCAGCCCGGTGCGCTCGCGCACCTCGGCCGGGCTGAGCCGGATGGCCCGGCGCCGGCGCAGGGCGGCGGCGCTGAGGTCGGTCACGACGGCTCCGCCGGGGTCCTCGGTCTCCGCGGACGCGGGGACCACCCCGGTGACGTCGGTCTCGGGTGCGGTCAGGCCCGGCACGTCCAGGCCCTGGTCGAGACGGTCGAGCGCGTCCTTGATGACCTTGAGCGGCCAGAAGCGGTCGCGCTGGGCGGTGAGGATGAAGCGCAGCCGCGCGACGTCGGCCTCGGAGAAGAGGCGGTAGCCGGACGAGCGGCGCTCGGGGCTGACCAGGCCCTCGGTCTCCAGGTAGCGGATCTTGGAGACGGTCAGGTCGGGGAAGTCCGGCTGGAGCTCGCGCAGGACGGCCCCGATCGAGATGCCGCGCGCTCCCCCGCCGGTGTCGGCGCGGGCGGTCGAGGTCACGACCGGCCGAGGTAGTAGACCAGCCGGAACTTGCCGATCTGCACCTCGTCGCCCTGGTGCAGCACCGCCTCGTCGATGCGCTGGCGGTTG
>JASKZT010000352.1 GCA_030145965.1 Ornithinimicrobium sp. | reverse complement strand
GGGATCGCCGTCTCGCTGACGACCGAGGGTGACACCAGCCCGGACTCCGGTCTGGCCATCGACCGCTTCGGCGTCGGTGACAGCGTGAGCTACTCCCGCGAGGGCATCGAGGTCGACCAGGCCACCGCCGACGCGATCATGGCCGGTCAGGCCGTCGTCGTCGTCCACGGTGTGGACCACAACGGCAACGGTGAGTACGACGAGGGTGACCGTGGCATGTCCGACCTGGACGAGTCGCTGCCCGGCGAGGCCACCGACCCCGCCCTGTGCGGCGTCGCCACGGCCGTCCCGGCCGGTGGCGTCGAGACCGGTGAGGCCGCCATGGGCAGCCAGAACCTGCTGCTGGCCGCGACCGGCGGTGCCGCCATCCTCGGCGGCGCGCTGATCCTGGCCCGTCGCCGCACCGCGACCGACAACTGATCCAGGCGATCTGATGACCGAGGACGTCGGGCGTACGGGATCGGGATCATCCGGTCCCGGCGCCCGGCGTCCCGGTCTGACGCTCCGCACGGCTGCCGCGCTCACCCTGCTGGTCGGCGGGGGGACCGCGGCGGCCGTCGGTCTCTACCCCCAGGGCGCGACACCGGCACCGCCCGCCCTCACCGCCCCGGCGGTGGACGCGGCCCCCACGACCGCCGCGGCGTCGGAGCCTGAGCCGTCGCCCGACCCGGACACGTCGGGACCCGGAGCCTCCGACGCGGAGGCGTCCGAGACCGTGTCCGCAGAGCCGTCCGCCGCTGCGCCCTCGGCGACCCAGGCCGAGCCGACGGAGGAGGCCGCCCCCGTCGCCCTCCCGGTCTCGGTCTCCATCCCCGCCATCGACGTGACCTCGGACCTGCTGCACCTCGGCCTGAACCCCGACGGCACCCTGCAGGTGCCCCAGGGCGCCGACTTCGACACCGCGGCCTGGTACGACGGCTCCTCGCGCCCCGGTCAGACCGGGCCCGCAGTCATCGAGGGCCACGTCAGCAGCATCGACCGGGGACCCTCGGTGTTCTTCGACCTGACCCGGCTGCAGGTGGGCGACACGGTCGAGGTCACCCGCGAGGACGGCACCGTGGCGACCTTCGAGGTGTACGACCTGCAGCAGTTCCCCAAGGACTCCTTCCCGACCATGCAGGTGTACGGCCCCACGGACGGCCCGGAGCTGCGGCTCATCACCTGCGGCGGCACGATCGTCGAGAGCAGCGGCCACTTCGACGACAACATCATCGTCTTCGCGCGCGAGGCCTGACGCGCCGTGGCGCTCTCCACGAACACCCGTCCCACCCCACCCCGGACGGTCCTCACCCCCACCGGGCAGACCCGTCCCGGACGGCGGGACCGGGCGCCGGGGCCGCTCCTCCCGACGCGCCGGGTGGCGCTCGCGGCGGGTCTGCTGACCGCGTTCTTCGTCGCTGCCCTGCTGGTAGGCGGGGGCGGACCGCCACCCTCCGTGCCGGGTCTGACCGACGCTGGTGCGGTGACCGGCTGGGGCCGGCCGGTGGTCGACCTCGCCGGCCGCGTCCTGGCCGTGCTGACGGTCGGGCAGCTCGCCTACGCGGCTCTGCTCGCCCCGGCCGGGCCGGGTGCCGGGACGGCGGGCGCGCTGCGGGGCAGCACCTGGTCCGCCTCCGGATGGCTGGTCGCGGAGGTGGGTGCCCTGGTGCTGTCCGCCAGCTCGGTCCATGCCGTGCCGGTCACCGCCCTGTCGCCCCAGGACGTCCTGGCCGTGCTCACCCAGCTCCCCGTCGGCCGGGCTGCCGCGTGGGTGGTGGTGCTGCTCGCCGTGGTGGTCGTCGGCAGCGCCGGGACGGCCCGCGGCACGGCGGCCGGCCACCAGGGCAGGACCCGCACGGTACCGGGGCTGCTCCTGCTGGCCGCGGTCGGCGCGGTCGTGCTCCCGGGCGTGCTCGCCGGTCACTCCGCGGCGGCCGACCACCACCTCCCTGCGGTGCTCGCGCTGTCGGTGCACGTCGTCACCGCGAGCCTGTGGGTCGGCGGGTTGGCCGGGCTGCTCCTGCACGGCCGTGACCGGGCCGATGCCGTGCACGCCGTACGCCGGTTCAGCACGCTCGCCCTGGCCTGCGTCGTCCTGCTGACCGCCTCCGGAGCGGTCGCCGCCGTGCTGGTGGCCGGCGCGCCGACCCTCGCGTGGGTCGGGCAGGGCTGGGTCCTGCTGCTGGGCCTCAAGACGGCGCTGCTCGGGGTCCTGACCGCCCTGGGTTGGTGGCACCGACGACGCACCGTGCCCGCGCTGGCCGCCGGGGCACCACGGGCGTTCGTGCGCCTGGGCGTGGTCGAGGTGGCGGTGATGACGCTGACCCTCACCCTGTCCGTGGCCCTGGCCGCCTCCCCGGCTCCCACCCCGGCCGCCCCGCCCGCACCCGCGCAGACCTCCTCGTCGCCGGGTGCTCCACCCACCGCGGCCCCGGACGACGACACCCCGGACGACGACGCCCCGGACACCTCCGACGCGCCCGCGCAGTCGACGGTCGAGGACATGAGCGGGCACGACCACGGAGATCTCTCCGTCTCCATCCTCGTGGACGAGGACCGCTTCCACGTGGCCGGCACCGTCCGTCCGGGCCAGCCCGTCACCGTCTACAACCGGAGCGGGGCGACCGCCACCATCACCGCGCTCGACGCCAGCTTCGACGCCGAGGTCGGCCCCCGGACCTTCATCACCTTTCCCGCGCCCGCCGCACCGGGCGACTACGCCTTCGTCTCCCGGCCCGAGGGTGTGCCGAGCGACGGCTTCGCCGACACCCTCATGGTCCGCGCCGACCCCTGAGGCCGGCTAGAGGTTGGCGACCCACTCCCCGTAGAAGAGCCCGAGGCCGGCGGCGACGCAGATGCCGGCGATGATCCAGAAGCGCGCCACGATCGTCACCTCGGCCCAGCCCAGCAGCTCGAAGTGGTGGTGCAGCGGCGCCATGCGGAAGACCCGTCTGCCGGTCAGCCTGAAGCTGATGACCTGGATGATGACCGAGGCGGTGATGATGACGAAGAGACCGCCGAGGATGCCGAGCAGCAGCTCGGTGCGGGTGAGGATGGCCAGCCCGGCCAGCGCGGCGCCGAGGGAGAGCGAGCCGGTGTCGCCCATGATGATCGAGGCCGGCGAGGCGTTCCACCACAGGAAGCCGAAGCAGGCGCCGGCGATCGCGCACGCGACGACGGCGAGGTCGAGCGCGTCGGGCACGCTGTAGCAGGTGGGGCCGGGGACGAGCTGGCAGCTCTGGCTGTCCTGCCACATGCTGATGACGGTGTAGGCGCCGAACACCATGACCGAGGCCCCGGTGGCCAGCCCGTCGAGACCGTCGGTGATGTTGACGCCGTTGGAGGCGCCCGCGATGAGCACGTTGGCCCAGAGGATGAAGAGGACGACCCCGAGCACCGGGCCGGCGAAGGCCAGGTCGAGGCTGGTGTCGCGCACGAAGGACACGGCGGTCGAGGCGGGGGCCCGACCCTGGTCGTCGGTGACGAGCAGGGCGGCCAGCGCGAAGACGACCGTGACGACGGTCTGCGCCGCGAGCTTCTGGCCGGAGGTCAGGCCGAGGCTGCGCTCCTTGCGGATCTTGGTGTAGTCGTCGGCGAACCCGACCAGGCCCAGGCCGGTGAGCAGGAAGAGCACGAGGAGGGCGCCCAGGGAGACCGAGCTCTCCGAGACCGGCAGCAGACCGGTGCTGCCGAGCACCAGCAGGACGGCGTGGGAGCCGAAGTAGCCGACGAGCGCCGCACCGATGATGACGGCGCCGCCCATCGTGGGCTTGCCCCGCTTGACGTGGTGGTGGGTCAGGTCGTCGCGGATGAACTGGCCGTAGCGGCGCCGGACGAGGAACCGGATGAACAGCGGCGTGCACAGCAGCGCGACCGCCATCGAGAGGCCGCCGGCCAGCATGACGTTGACCATCGGATCTCCTCGGCAGCGGTGCGCCCGGAACGGACGCCGGTCAACGGTAGACCGTGCGGCCCCCCCGGGCTGCGCAGGTGCCGGGGCGTGTCGCCCGGCGGGCGCCCGGCCGGTCCGGCGCAGGGCCTGACGCGGGGCCCCGCGCGGGCGTACCGTCGGAGCACCGACCAGGAGAGGACCCGCCCATGCCCTTCGCCCCCCGCCTCGACCACGTCGGCATCACGGTCGCCGACCTCGACAGGGTGACCGCGTTCTTCGTCGGGCTCGGCCTGGAGGTGGAGGGCCGGACCTTCGTCGAGGGTGAGTTCATCGACACGGTCTGCGGCATCCCCGGGTCGCGCACCGAGGTGGTCATGCTCCGCACGGCCGAGGGAGGGACCACGCTGGAGCTCGCCCGCTTCCTGCACCCCGACGCCGTGCCGGGCTCGCCGGAGGCCATGGCCAACGAGCTCGGCCTGCGCACGGTCGCCTTCGAGGTCGACGACCTCCCGGCCGCCGTCGACTGGGCGGCGGGGGAGGGCTACGGGTTGGTCGGGGGCATCGGCGAGTACGAGGCGAGCTGGCGGATGGCCTACGTCCGCGGCCCGGAGGGCATCGTCGTCGCCCTGGCCGAGCGGGTCGGCAGCACGTAGCAGACCACCGGGTCGCCGGGTCGGACGCCCCCGCCCCCGCCGGGGCGGACGAGCAGGCGGCGCACGGCCGCAGCCTAGTGAGCGCCCCGTCGTCCGGGCCGCGGTCGCGCCGCCTGCAGCGGGCCCTCAGAAGGCTGGAAGCCGAAGCCGGTGACGCGCACCTCGCACGGGGCCGCCCGGCTCTCGTCGTCCTCGTTGGCGCTGGTGACCCACAGGTTGACGACGACCCGCTCGAGGGCGGGAACGGGCACGTCCGGGCTCGTCGCCTGGGAGCTGGCGATGAGGGTGTCGGCGCTCGTCGCGCCGGCGTACGTCGCGAAGCGGATGCTCCCCGGGGCCCACGTCATGGTCGAGCGGTAGACGCGGAGGCCTCGGGGCAGGGCGACGTTGTGGGTCGGCACGCTGGTCGGGCCATGCGTCCAGTATCCGGCGCTCAGCCGGGGCGCGATCCCCGGGACGCCCCAGGCGGAGACCTCGCCGGCGTCGATCTCGTTGTGGCCGGAGTTCTGCGCCCGGGTGGAGTCGTAGGTGAACAGGTTGCCCCACACCACGGAGGGAGAGATCGTGTCGAGGTCGGCGCGGAAGTCCAGCGAGTACGTGCCGTACCCCCAGCCCGTGCGGGTCGACACCAGCTCGGCGGCCACCGGCATGCCGCCGGGGTTGGTGAGGCGCAGGGTCAAGGTGCCGTCACGGTTGTCGACGACGTTGTCGCCCGACCACCGACCGTTGTAGTGGGGTGCGCCCGACCACGTCCGGCGCAACCAGTTGTACCCGCTCCACGACAGGTCGCCCGGAGGACCCGGTTCGGT
>JASKZT010000138.1 GCA_030145965.1 Ornithinimicrobium sp. | reverse complement strand
GTCGTCTACGTCGTGGCCCTGGTCTCGCTGTCCCTGCGCGGCCGCGCGGCGTGGTGGGTCAGCGTCGTCGCCCTGACCGTGGAGCTCGTCGGGGTGCTGGTCGTCGGCACGTGGAGCGTGCTGGCACCGCAGATGTTCCCCGATGCCACGGTGTGGTCGACCTACGGGCAGGGCTACCTCTTCATCCCGCTCGTGCTGCCGGCCGTCGGCCTGTGGTGGCTGCTCTCGGCCCGCGGCGCCAGGGCCGAGGCGGTCGGGTGAGCGACCGCACCCCCACGCTGCCCCGGCTCGGGCCGCGCCAGGCCCTGCAGTCCGCCGGAGGCCTGGTGCTCGTCGCGGTCCTCATCGCCTACGGCATGCCCTGGCTGCTGGACACCTCGTGGGCCGCGATCTGGGCCCAGCTGTCGCGGGTGCGTCCCGGCACCGCGGTCGTCATGGGGGTGCTCCTCCTGGCCGGCCTCTTCTGCTACACGTGGGTCGTCATCGGCTCGCTGCCCGGCGTGGGCCACGTGCAGGCGCTGAAGATCAACGCGGTCGCCGCGACCATCGCCAACCTCGTCCCCCTCGGGGCGGCCGTCGGCGTGGCGGTCTCCTGGATGATGCTGCGCACCTGGGGCTTCCCGCGCTCGGCGATCTCCAGCTCCTTCGTCGTCACCGGGGTCTGGAACGTCCTGGCCCGGGTGGCCCTGCCGGTCATCGGGTGCCTCGTCCTGGTCGCCGGGCCGATCGACGCGCCGCGCGTCGTCGTCCAGGGCGCCTACGTCGCCGGCGCGGTCGGGACGGCCGTGGTCGTCCTCTGCGCCGCGACGCTGTTCTCCGACCGGGTGGCCGCCGGCGTCTCGACGCTGGCGCGCACGGTCCTGTCCCCCTTCAGCCGCTCGGCCCCCCTGGGCGCCCGCATCGAGCACCTCGTCACCGACCAGCGCCAGCGGATCCAGCACGTCGTCCGCTCCGGCTGGTGGCGGATGACGCTGGGGATGACCGGGCAGTTCGTCCTGCTCTTCGGCCTCTACTGGGTCGCTGCCCGCGTCGTCGGCATGGACCTGCCCGTGCCCGAGCTCATCTGCGCCTACGCCTTCCGCCAGATGCTCACGGTCCTGGCCGTCACCCCGGGCGGCCTCGGGGTGACCGAGGTGGGCACCGCCGGGCTGCTCGTGCTCTTCGGCGCCGACGGCGGGGCGGCGTCGGCGACCGCGCTGCTCTACGCGATCTACGCCCACCTCGTGGTGGTCCCCTTCGGGCTCGCCGCCCTCGGGGCCTGGTGGGCCGGGCCGGGGCGGCGGGCCAGGGCCGAGGGCGCCTACACCTGAGGCTCAGCGCAGCAGCCGGCGGACCTGCCGCTCGTGCGCCTCCCGGGCGAGCGTGTCGTCGATCTCGCCGGGCTCCCAGCCGCCGGTGGCACGCCGCGCCGCGATCTGCAGGAGACCGTCCGCGAGGGCGGGGTTGGCGGGCAGCACCGGCCCGTGCAGGTAGGTGCCCACGACGTTGTGCGCGCGGGCGCCCTCGGTGCCGTCGGTCCCGTTGTTCCCGCGACCGTGGCGGACCTGCCCGAAGGGCTGCTGCCCCTGCCCCAGCACGGTGGAGCCGGAGTGGTTCTCGTACCCCACGACGGGTCCGAAGTCGGTGTCGAGCACGACCGGACCGATCATCCTGGTCTCGTTGCCCCGGGTGGTGACCTCGAGGATGCCCAGGCCGGGCAGGCGCGTCCCGTCGACGGTGATGAAGGCCTCGCCGAGGAGCTGGTACATGCCGCAGACCATGAGCATCGGCAGGCCGTCGGCGGCCAGCTCCCGCAGCCGGTCGGCGTGCGCGGCGAGGTCGTCCTGGACGCGGACCTGGCCGCTGTCCTGCCCGCCGCCGCCGAGGACGAGGTCGACCTGCTCGGGCCACGGGGAGCCGGGGTGGTGCTCGTGGACGACCGGCTCGTAGCCGTGCCAGCGCAGCCGGGCGGCCAGGCAGCGGGTGTTGCCGAGGTCGCCGTAGATGCTCATCTCGCGCGGGTAGAGGTGCACGACGTGGACCTGCCCCTTGTCGGCCGGGACCTCGGCCAGGGCGGCGACGTTCCCGGGCAGGGCCTGGCTGCGGGTCTGGCTCATGCGGCCGGGTCCTCTCCGAAGCGGGCCAGGCCGAAGCGGTCGGCCAGCCGGCGGCGCAGGTGCATCATCGCCGTGTAGGTGCAGAAGATCCGCGTCGGGCGGCCCTCGTGCTCGCGCAGGAAGCGCTCCAGCGCCACGTCGAGGTCCGGCTCGACGGTGCCGACCTCGACGCCGTCGTAGCGCAGGCGCAGCGCCATGTCCCAGGCGCGCACGCCGGAGGTGACCGCGACCCCGCGCTCGCGCAGGGAGTCGAAGCCGACGTCGTAGAGCCAGGAGACGTCCCGGCCGTCGGCGTAGTTGTCGTTGATGGCCACCATCGTCGCGGCGGGCTCGCCGCCGTAGGTGCCCAGCGCCACCGTGAAGCCGGCGGGGTTCTTGACGAGGACCAGCTCGAGCGGCGCCCCGTCGACGTCGATGACCTCCCCGCGGCCGAAGGGCGGGTTGACGGCCGTCAGGGCCTGCGCCGCGAGCGCCGGGTCGAAGGCGTCCCCGAGCAGCTGGCGCGCGCTCGTCGTGGCCGCGGTCGCGTTGATCATGGCCGCCAGGCCCCGCTGGCGCAGCGCCAGCGGCCCGACGTCGCGCCCGCCCGGGAAGCGGACGGTGAAGGTGCGGCCGTCGTCCTCGGGCAGCAGGAGCCCGTCGTCGGCGCCCGGCTGCGGGCGGTCGGCGGCGTCCTCGAAGCGGACGTCGGCCTCCTGCAGCTCCGGCAGGCGGTCGGCGATGCTCGGGTCGACCGCGAACCACCGGACCTGCACCCCCGGCGCCAGCGTCTCGCGCACCCGCGAGATGTAGGAGTCGTCGGCGTTGAGGACGACCCCGCTGCTCGCGCGCTCCCCCAGCGTCGTGAGCAGGCGGGCCGTGTGGTCGATCTCGGCGAAGCGGTCGAGCTGGTCGCGGGCGACGTTGAGCAGGAGCGCGTGGGTGGGCGGCACCTGCGCGGAGAAGGGGATCGCGTGGGCCTCGTCGAGCTCGACGACCGCCACGTCGGCGTCCAGCCGCCCGCCCAGGCCCACCTCGCCCAGCATCGAGGAGATGACCCCACGGGTGAAGTTGGACCCGGTGGGGTTGGTGAAGACGCGCAGGCCGTGGGCCCGCAGCAGGGCGACGAGCATCTTGGTCGTCGTCGTCTTGCCGTTGGTGCCGGAGACGACCACCACCCCGCGCGGCAGCGAGCCGAGGGTGTGCCGCAGCACGGCCGGGTCGATCTTCTCGGTCACCAGCCCGGGCAGCGCCGAGCCGCCCCCGCGCAGCCGGGAGGCCAGGCGGGCGGCCTTCCCGGCGGCGAGCGCGGCGGTCGTGCGTGGCCGCATACCCCTCACTCCCACTCGATGGTGCCCGGCGGCTTGCTCGTGACG
>JASKZT010000125.1 GCA_030145965.1 Ornithinimicrobium sp. | reverse complement strand
GCTCCACCAGGGGTGGCAGGGACACGATCGCTCCTCGTTCGGTCGACAGCGGCCCGCGACGGGGCCGTCGTTCACGCGAACAACAGCCTGACAGGCGCTGCTCTTCCCACTCTCCGTGGGCCGCTCAGCCGCGGAGGTCCCGGCTCCGGTAGCGGATCAGGCCCGCGACGGCGAGCAGTCCGGCAACAGCCGTCATCGCGGCTGATCCCCACGCGTTCCACGGCTCCGCGGGCACGGCGGCGAGGCGGGCGAACGGAGACAGGTCGCGCACCCACTCCGGCCACCGGAACGAGTCGGCCAGCGCCAGCAGCAGGTAGCCCCCCGCCGCCGGGAGGACGCCGATCCCCAGCACCGCGGACGGCGCCCAGCCCAGCGCCGCCAGCGCGGCCCCCAGGCAGAGCAGCGCGACCGGCACGACGCTCAGCGCCCCGGCGAGGGACTGACCGGGTCCCAGGCCGGCACCCACCCACGCGGCCCCGGCCCACACGGCCAGCCCCGCGACCGAGGCGAGGAGGACGACGGCGCCGCAGACGGCAAGGGCCTCGGTCCCCACCCACCGGATCCGGCTGACGGGCGCCGCGAGGAGCAGGGTCGACCGCCCGGTGCGCTCGTCGGCGGCGGTGGCGGCCAGCCGGGTCGCGGCGAACGCGCCGAGCGGGACGGCCAGCAGCGCGAACATCGCCGAGGCGTACCCCTGCACCGACCCGAGCTGGGCGAAACCCGCCTGGGCGGCCAGCTCGGCGAAGGTCGGGTTGTCGCGCAGGAACTCGACCATGGCCGTGGCGAGCAACCCGATGAACAGGTAGTAGCCGGCAAGGCCCGCGCCCCACGAGAGCACCGGCCGCCGCACCCGGTGGACGGCGAGACCGGGCAGCGTGCCGACCAGCCGGCTGGCCCGGCGGCCGGTGTCGCGATCGCGGAGCAGTCCGCGACCCGCGTCCCGCACGCCGGCCAGCGCCGCCGTCCCGGCCGCGGCCAGCAGCACCGTGCCGAGGAGGACGAGCAGCGGGGTCGACCGGTCGGACTCGAACGGCGCGACCCGTCCGAGCAGGCCGAACGGGCTGAGCCAGTGCAGCCAGGCCAGTGCGGACACGCCGTCCCCCACCATGCGCGCCAGCAGCCCGACCAGCACGACGGCGACCGCGAGACCCGAGGCGGTGCGACGCTCGGGGGCCAGCTGCGCGGCGAGGGCACCGAGCGCCGCCCCGGTCATCCCGATCCCGGAGATCGCGGCGCCGAACAGCACCGCTCCCGCGGCCCCGCTGCCGGAGAGCACCATGCCTGCGGCGAGCGCGATGCCGGGCAGCGCCGCGGCGAGCAGCAGGACGGCGAGGTGGTGCAGCACCACCGCCCGGAGCGACAGGCGCCCGGCCAGCAGGAGGTCCCAGCGACCGGCCTCCTCCTCGGCGCGGGTGATGCGCGTGCCCGTCAGGGCGGCCCACACCCCGACGAGGACGCCGAGGACGGTGCCCAGCCGCCACACCGTGAAGCCACCCGGGTCGTCCAGCGCCACAGCGGGCCCGAACAGGGTGCGTATGGCCGGATTGTCGGCGAGCGCGCCGAGGGAGGCCGCGTCGACGGCCCCCTCGAAGGTGGACCGGTACTGGAGCACGACGAACGCCGGGACCACACCGGCGAGCAGGGTGACCACGGCCGTCCCGCGGCGGACCTGGCGCAGCGCGATGCGGGCGACGAACCGCCCCGCGGAGCGGCGAGGAGCAGCCGGTGCGGCCAGCGGCGGCCACGGCCCCGTCATGGTGGTCATGCCGACGTCTCGCCGTAGTAGTCCAGGAAGATCTCCTCGAGGGAGGGCTCGCGGACGTCGATCCGGGCCACGTCGGCGTCGGCCAGCGCGCGCAGCACCTCGCCCGGCGGGCCGACCAACGACAGGCTGAGCTGGAGCTCCGACGTCCATCGCAGGTCGGCCACCCCGCCGAGCCGGGCCAGCCGCTGGAGCTCCGGCGCGGGTCGGGAGAGTCCGACGACCACCTCGTAGCGGCGGAGGCGCCGGAGCTCGGCCAGGCCGGCGACCTCGACGAGGCGACCACGACGCAGGATGCCCACCCGCGTGCAGACCGCCTCCACCTCGGCCAGCTGGTGCGAGCTCAGGAAGACGGTCTGGCCGCGGCCGGCTGCCTCGGTGATGCACCGCCGGAACTCGCGCTCCATGAGCGGGTCGAGGCCGCTCGTCGGCTCGTCGAGGACCAGCAGCGGAGCGCGTGTCGAGAAGGCCGCGACGAGGGCGACCTTCTGCCGGTTGCCCGTCGAGTAGGTCCCTGCCCGGCGGTCCGGTTCCAGGGCGAACCGCCCGACCAGCTCCTCGCGGTAGGTGAGGTCGGTCCCGGAGCCGACCCCCGCCAGCAGGTCGAGGCACTCCTGACCGGTGAGGGAGGGCCACAGCGCGACGTCGGCCGGCACGTAGGCCAGGTGACGGTGGGCGCGCTCCACGTCGCCCGCGTCCTCGCCGAAGATCCAGGCCGCGCCGCTGGTCGGGCGGAGCAACCCCAAGAGCATGCGGATGGTCGTGGACTTCCCGGCGCCGTTCGGCCCGAGGAAGCCGAAGACCTCACCCGGCGGGACGGACACCGTGAGGTCGTCGACCGCGAGGGTGCTGGAGAAGCGCTTGGCGAGGTGCTCGGTGCGCAGCGCTACGGGGTCCGGGATGGGCATGGCACTCCGATCGGAGTCGGGAACTCGACTGCCGACCAGGCTTCCCGGCGCACCACGGGCGACCGTAGACCTCCCGGAAGGGGCGCACCAGGGAG
>JASKZT010000122.1 GCA_030145965.1 Ornithinimicrobium sp. | reverse complement strand
CCGGGCGCCGGGGGGCAGGAGGACTTGCCCAGCACGAGCACCCTCCACCCCCGCTCGCGCCCGATGGCGTCCAGCGCGGTCACCCACATGGCGGCGTGGCTGTCGCCGCTGAGGGCCACGGTCACCTCGCCGTCGGGGTCACCGGCCTCGCACACGCCCACCTCGGTCGCGCTGATGCCGACGAAGCACCCCTCCGGCTGCAGCACCGGCAGGTCGTCGCGGACCTGCTCCAGGGGGATGGCCAGGGTGCCGAGGGTCTCGGGGACCTGCGGCTGCGGCGTCCGCTCCCCCGACCCGAGGGCCGATCCCGCGTCGGAGCCGCTGCCGTTCCCGGGGTCGCCGGAGGACGGGGTGCCGCCGCTGCCGAGCAGGCTGCCCTGCTCGGCGCCGGCGAGCACCGCCCCGTCGTCCGCCGCGGCCAGGGTGCCGGCGCCGACCGGGGCGCGCAGGTCCTCGACGAGGGCTGGGGTCCGCCAGGCCGCGGCCCTGCTCGTACCGGTCCCGGGGGCGACCGCCATGAGAGCCAGGCCGACGAGCAGGCCGGCGAGGGTGCAGTTGAGGCCGAGGCGCAGCGACCGCTGGGTCACCAGCCCCTGGGGCAGGCGCCGGGAGAGCTCCCGGCCCCGGACGCGCACCGGCTCCTCGACGTAGCGGAAGGACAGCCAGGCCGGCACGACCGAGACGATGACGGCCAGGAGGCCCCAGTGCACGGGCAGGGCCGCGGGGCCGCCGTGGCCCACCCGCACCAGCGAGGCGGCGGCGGCCACGAACGGCCAGTGCCACAGGTAGAGGCTGTAGCTGATGCGCCCGGTCCACTGCAGCGTCCGGGCGCGCAGGACCGCGACGGGGCCCAGCCCGCCGGCGGCGAAGCCGGCGACGATGACGAGGGCGGTGCCGACGGTCGGCAGGAGCGCCGCGGTCCCGGGGAAGGCGGTGGTGGAGTCGAGCACGAGGAGCGCCGCGACGATCATGCCCAGGCCCACCCAGCCGACGGCGGCCGCGAGCAGCCGGGGCAGCCGCGGCCAGACCCGGGCACCGAGGGCGACGACCGCGCCGAGCATGAGCTCGTGCACGCGCGTCGGGGTGACGAAGTAGGCCTCCGCGGCGTTGGCCTGGGTCCACCACCACGACAGCGTCAGCGACACGGCGAGGACCGCCAGCGTGACCCCCCACGAGCAGGCCACGAAGACGCGGGCCCGGCCCCGGGCGAGGAGGAGCAGCAGCAGGAGCAGGATCGGCCAGACGACGTAGAACTGCTCCTCCACCGAGAGCGACCAGTAGTGCTGGAGCGGCGAGGGGGCACGGTCCTGGTCGAGGTAGTCGACCGAGCGCGTGGCCATCCGCCAGTTGACGAGGTAGCCGGCCGAGGCGAGCAGGTCCCCGCCGATCTCGCCCCACCGGGTGCGGGGGATGACGGCGACGGTGAGCGCGGCGGTGCCCGCCAGGGCGGTGAGCGCCGCGGGCAGCAGCCGGCGGGCGCGCCGGGCGTAGAACCGCCCGAGGTCGATCCGGCCGCGGGCGCGGGCCTCCTCCAGGAGCAGGGCCGTCATGAGGAAGCCGCTGACGACGAAGAAGACGTCGACCCCGACGAAGCCGCCGGGCAGCAGGGTGACCCCGGCGTGCCAGAGCATGACCCCGACGACGGCGATCGCCCGCATGCCCTCGATGTCCGTGCGGAAGTCGCGGGGCACCGGCGGGACCTGAAGGGCGTGCCGGGCGGCGCGCAGGGCGCGCAGACGGGCCCGGGTCAGGGGGACGTCGGCGGGCGGGGCCGGTCCTGGGGCCGCCGGGTGGGCCGCGCGGCTCACCGCGCCGCCCCCGAGGCGACCTCGCGGTGGGTCTCGCGGCGCGCGTCCCCCTGGCGCGCGAGCTCGTGCCGGTCGCGACGGCGCTCGAGGAGCAGCGCGAGCAGGAGGAGGGTGCCACCGCCCAGGGCCCAGGGCACCCGGCTGCCACCCCCGAGGGGACCGGTCGGGACGACGGCGGGCGAGGTCAGCGCCAGCTGCGGCTCCTCACGGGCGACGAGGGCGGCGGCGGTGTCGGCCGCGAGCGCGGCCAGCCGGGGGTCGCGGGCGGTGGCCCGGACCACGACGGCGTCGGCCGCGGGCCGCTCCACCGAGAGCCGCACCGACCCCTTCCATCGGCGCTCGAGCTCGACGAGGTCCTCGACCTGCCCCGCCAGGTCTGGCCGGCTCAGCACGACCGCGGCCTGCGAGGCGCTGCCCGCCGTGGCGGCGGTGAGGGTGCTGCGGGCCTCGAAGGTGTCCGGGCGCAGGACCTCGACCAGGACGGCGGCGACGAGGGCCAGCAGGACGACGGAGACCCAGGGCAGGGCGAGGAGGCGCTCCCCCAGCGGGAGCCGTTCGCGCCGGGAGGTCCGGGAGCGTCGCCGCTCCCGCTCCACCCGCCTGAGCCGCCGAGCCTCCTCGTGCGCGACCGTACGGGCCGCGCGGCGTGGCGAGGGGCCGCGCGGGTGGCTCGGGCGGGCGGGGTAGCTCGGGGAGGAGGAGTGGGTGCCGGCGGAACGGTGCCTAGCCATTCCCCGACTCCGGCTGGTCGGCCCACCAGCGCTCCAGCTCGCGGCGGGCCCCCTCCGGGCCGAGCGGGCCCTGGTCCAGGCGGACCGCGAGCAGGTGCTTGTACGCCCGACCCAGCACGGGGCCGGGCGGGATGCCGAGGACCTGCCCGATCTGGTTGCCGTCGAGCTCGGGCCGGACCGCCTTCAGCTCCTCCTCCGAGCGCAGCCGGGTGATCCGCCGCTCGAGGTCGTCGTAGCTGGCGGACAGGCGTGCGGCCTTGCGCCGGTTGCGGGTGGTGCTGTCCGACCGGGTCAGCCGGTGCAGCCGCCCGAGCAGCGGACCCGCATCGGTGACGTAGCGCCGGACGGCCGAGTCGGTCCACTCCCCCGTGCCGTAGCCGTGGAAGCGCAGGTGCAGCTCCACGAGGCGCGAGACGGCCTTGACCGTGTCCTTGTCGAAGCGGAGGGCACGCAGGCGGGCCCGGGTCATCTTGGCGCCGACGATCTCGTGGTGGTGGAAGCTCACGCCGCCGCCGGGCTCGAAGCGCCGGGTCGCCGGCTTGCCGATGTCGTGCAGGAGCGCCGCCAG
>JASKZT010000118.1 GCA_030145965.1 Ornithinimicrobium sp. | reverse complement strand
GTGCCGCACGGCGAGCGCCGAACCGACCTCACGGTGCGTGGCGGACCAGACGAGCAGGGCGCCGATGAGCGAGAGCCCGAGCGCCGCGACGAACGGCCCCCAGTCGGTGCGGGCGTAGCGGGCGCGCAGCCCGGGGACGCGCTCGGCGAGAGGCGCGGACGTCATACCCGGTGTGACGCTCAGCCGAGCAGCTCGCGCGTGTGGTCGACGTCGGTGGCCATCTGCTCGAGAAGGGCGTCGACGGAGTCGAAGCGCAGGTTGTCACGCAGCCGCTGGACGAAGTCGACCCAGACCTCCTCGTCGTAGAGGTCCAGGTCCGTCCGGTCCAGGACGTAGGCCTCCACGGTGCGTCGCACCACGTCGTCGAAGGTGGGGTTGGTGCCGACCGAGATGGCGGCCGGCAGCCGCCGGTCCGGGTGCTCCGGGTCGAGCTCGGGTCGCTCCAGCCACCCGGCGTAGACACCGTCGGCGGGCACGAGGCCCTCGCTGTCGGGCGACAGGTTCGCCGTGGGGTAGCCCAGCTCGCGGCCGCGCCTGTGCCCGTGGACGACCACGCCGGACACCCGGTGCGGCCGGTCGAGGATCTCGGCGGCCGAGCGCATGTTCCCCTCGGCGATCGCCCGGCGCAGGGCGCTGGAGGACCAGCTGCGCAGCCCGTCGGTGAGGTGGTCGCCGACCGTGCCCTGCACCACGACCTCGAAGCCGAAGCGCTCCCCGAGCTCGCGCATCGTGCGGATGTCACCGGAGTTGTGCAGCCCGAAGCGCGTGTCCTCCCCCACGACGACGACCTCCGAGCGCAGGCCCTCCACGAAGGTCTCGCGCACGAAGTCCTCGGGGCTGAGGAGCGCGTACTCGGGGGTGAACTCGACGACGACGACGCCGTCGAGCCCGATCCCCTCGAGCAGGTCGAGCCGGTGCTCGAGGCTGGCGATGGCCGACGGGGCGCGCTCGGGGTGCAGCACGGCCACCGGGTGGGGGTCGAAGGTGACCGCGACCGCGGCGAGCCCGCGCTCGGCGGCCATCCGCGTCACGGTCTCGACGACCGCGCGGTGACCGCGGTGGACGCCGTCGAAGTTGCCGAGGGTGGCGACGGTCGGGCCGAGGTCCGCGGGGACGTCCTCCAGGCTGCTCCAGCGATGCACGCGCGTCACTCTACTTCGCGCCCGCCGGCGCCAGGACGACGTGCGGCCGGGCGGTGGCGCGGCTCTCGTCGAGGACCGCCACGAGCGTGCCGTCGGGGCCGAACGCCGCCACCGGCCCGGTGCGGCCGGGCTGCGCCGAGTCGATCCGCTGGCCGTAGCCCAGGGCGCGGGCCTGCGGCTCGTCGAGCTCGCGGGAGGGCAGCGCGGCGCGCGCCGCGTCCGCGATGTCGACGAGGTGGGCTGCGACGCCGGTCGGCGTGCCGGCCGCCTCCTCGAGGGCCGCCAGGGCCACGGCGTGGTCCAGCGTCAGGCCGCCCACGCGGGTGCGGCGCAGGGCGGTGAGGTGCCCGCCGACGCCGAGCGCCGCGCCGAGGTCGCGCGCCAGGGCGCGGACGTAGGTGCCCGAGGACACCTCCACCTCGACGTCGAGGTCGAGGACGCCCGTCGGGACCGGCTCCCCGTCCGGGCCGGCCTCGCCCGGGCGCCGGGTGCCCAGGACCGCGAAGCGGCTCACCGTGACCGGTCGGGCGGCCAGCGCGACCTCCTCGCCGGAGCGGACGCGGGCGTAGGCCCGTCGCCCGTCGACCTTGATGGCGCTGACCGCGCTCGGGACCTGCTCGATGTCTCCGGTGAGCGAGGCGACGGCCGCGGCCACGGCCGCGTCCTCCAGCCCGGACGCGTCGGCGCCGCCGGTCGCCTCACCCTCGGCGTCGTCGGTCAGCGTCGAGCGGCCGAGGCGGACGGTCGCGGCATACCCCTTGTCGTGCCCCACGAGGAAGGTGAGCAGCTTGGTGCCGCGGTTGACGCCCAGGACGAGCACCCCGGTGGCCATCGGGTCCAGGGTGCCGGCGTGGCCGACCCGCCGGGTGCGGCACAGGCGCCGGGCGCGTCCGACGACGTCGTGGCTGGTCCACCCGGCCGGCTTGTCCACGACGAGCAGACCGTCGCCGACCGGGGGCGGCTCCGGCGCGCCGCGGAGCGGCTCAGCGCTGGTCATCCGCGACCGCGTGGCCCTCGCCGGGGGTCTGCGGGTCGCCGTCCTCGCCGTCCTCCTCGTCGCGGGGGCGACGGTAGGGGTCCTCGCCCCCGGCGTAGCCGGCAGCCGCGCGGGCCGCCGCCAGCTCCGCGTCGCGCCGGGCCACCTCGCGCAGGAGCTCGTCCATGTGCTGGGCGTCCTCGGGCAGGGCGTCGAGGATGAACTCCAGGCTCGGGGTGAGGCGGATGCCCAGCCCCTTGCCCACGAAGGAGCGCAGGCGGCCCCGGTACGCCTCGAGGACCTCGGCGGCGGTGGTGCGGTCCTCCTCGGTGCCGAGGACGGTGTAGAAGACGCTGGCGTGCTGGAGGTCGCCGGTCACGCGCACGTCGGTGATCGTCACGAAGCCGACCCGCTCGTCCTTGACGACCTGGGACAGGCCTTGCGTCATCAGCTGCTTGGTCCGCTCCGCGATCCTGCGGGCACGGGCGTTGTCTGCCATGGCAACCTCCTGGGGTCGGGGGACGGGACGGTCGTCCCATCCTAGGGAGTGGGCGAGGCCGGCCCCGCCCGAGGGCGGAGCCGGCCTCTGTCGACCCACAGGGTCAGGCGCGCGGGATCTCGCGCATCTCGTAGGTGGTGATGACGTCCTCGACCTGCAGGTCGTTGAACGACCCGAGGTTGATACCGCACTCGTAGCCGTCGCGGACCTCGGTGACGTCGTCCTTGAAGCGCCGCAGACCGGCGATCTCCAGGTTCTCCGTCACCACGACACCCTGACGCGTGATGCGCGCCCTGGCACCGCGGGTGATCGTGCCGCTGCGGACGAGGCAGCCCGCCACGTTGCCGAACTTGGAGCTGCGGAAGATCTCCCGGATCTCCGCGGTGCCGGTCTCGGCCTCCTCGTACTCGGGCTTGAGCATGCCCTTGAGCGCGTTCTCGATGTCCTCGATGGCCTGGTAGATCAC
>JASKZT010000103.1 GCA_030145965.1 Ornithinimicrobium sp. | reverse complement strand
CACGGGCCTACGGCGCCACCGGAGTCCCCTTCTTCGTCGTCGACGGCCGCTACGGCATCTCCGGCGCTCAGCCGACCGACGTCTTCGCCGGCGCCATCGAGCGCGCCTGGGCCGAGCGCGTCCCCACCCTGCAACCGGTGCCGGGCGCCGTCGGCACCCACACCGAGGAAACCGACGGGCAGGCCGGCGCCTGCGGCCCGGACGGGTGCGAGGTGCCCCAGCGCTGAGCGGCCCTGCTCCTGCCCCTGCTCCTGCTCCTAACGGGCGCGCGCCGACCGACGGTCGGCGAGCAGGTAGAGCACGGCGGCGACCAGGACGCCCAGCACGAGGCCGACCGAGCCGAGCAGGATGATCTCCTGCAGGGCGCTGCTGTCCGGCGCGTCCGGCCCCAGCCAGCCGAGCAGGCTGCCCAGGGCGTAGCCCAGCAGCCCGCCCACGACGAGGAAGCGCACCAGGTCCGGCCTGCGCCGCACGGGCACGTGCTCGGGGCCCGGCTCGGCAATGATCTCGATGTCGTCGTCGCGTGCCACCCCTCCAGTGTCCCTCACGCCGAGGGGGCGGCCGCGACGGACGTCCCCGCACCCGCGGCGCCGCTAGGGTCGGCCCCATGCCCACCCCGCCGCTGCCCCCGGCCGTCGCCGACTTCCTCACCCGGCCCCACCACGCGACCGTCAGCACCGTGCGCCGCGACGGCCACCCGGTCTCGGTCCCCACGTGGTACCTCTACGAGGGCGGCCGCGTGCTGCTCAACATGGACGAGGGCCGGGTCCGCCTGCAGCACCTGCGGCGCGACCCCCGGGTCAGCCTCAGCGCGATGGACCCCCAGGACTGGATCACCCACGTCAGCCTGCTCGGCCGCGTCGTCGAGCTCGTGCCCGACGAGGGCCTGGCCGACATCGACCGCCTCTCGCACCACTACGGCGGGCGGCCCTACCCGGTGCGCGACCGCGCCAGGGTCAGCGCGTGGGTCGAGGTCGACCGGTGGCACGGGTGGGGGCGGCTCAAGGACGCCTGAGCGGGCTCAGGCCAGGGGCAGGTGGGCGGACAGGTCCGCCCGGGTGCCGCTGGCGCGCACCGCCCCGGCGGCCAGCGCCTCCTGCCACGTCGTGCGCCCGGTGGCCAGCCCCAGCCAGGTCGCCGCGTCGGTCTCGACGACGTTGGTCGGCGTGCCGCGGGTATGCCGCGGGCCCTCGATGCACTGCACCGCGACGTAGGGCGGCACCCGCACCTCCACCGAGCGGCCCGGCGCGCGGACGGCCAGCTCCTCGGCGGTGTAGCGCACGGCCGTGGCCAGCGTCTGCCGCGGAACCGCCCCGGCGCGGTCGACCACCCCGGCCCCACCCGCCCCGGCGGCCTCGTCCTGGGCCGCCCGCCACGCGGCGAGCGCCTCCTCGCCGGCGGCGGGGTCGGTCCGGCGGCGCACGCCGGGGCTCACCTGAGCGGGTCGCGCTCGACGGGGCAGGACATGCAGCGGGGGCCGCCGCGCCCGCGCCCCAGCTCGGAGCCGGCGATCTCGAGGACCTCCACGCCCTGGCGACGCAGGTAGTCGTTGGTCACGGTGTTGCGCTCGTAGCCCACGACGACGCCGGGCTCGAGGGCCAGGAGGTTGCACCCGTCGTCCCACTGCTCGCGGGCCGCGGCCCGCGGGTCCTGGTCGGCGGCGAGCACCCGCAGCCTCGCGAGGCCGAGCGCGTGGGCGATGACCTTGGTCATGTCCTCTGGCGCGTGCCGCTCGAGGACGACGTCGAGCTGACCCTCGCGCTCGTCGCCGGCGGTCATCGTCCAGGACGGCAGGTCCGGCAGGCCGCGGTAGCGGGTGAAGGTCTCCTCGTCGATCATCGTCAGCACCGTGTCCAGGTGCATGACGGCGCGCGCCTTGGGCATGTCGAGCGCGACGACGGTGCGCACCTCGCCCCCGGCGAGGAGGGAGCGGGCCAGCCGCTCGACGCCCATCGCGGTCGTCCGCTCGGACAGCCCGACGAGCACGACGCCGTTGCCGAGGACGAGGATGTCGCCGCCCTCGGCGGTGGCGGGGCCGTCGTCCACGCCGTCGGTCCACCAGCGCATGCCGGCGTCGGCGAAGAGCGGGTGGTAGCGGTAGATCGCGGCGTAGTGCACGGTCTCGCGGCGCCGGGCCTTCTTGTGCATCGCGTTGACGGCGACGCCGTCGTGCACCCAGGCGGAGGTGTCGCGGGTGAAGAGGTGGTTGGGCAGGGGCGCGAGGACGGCGTCGTGGGCGTCCAGCTGCTCGATGGCCAGCGACTGGGGGTGCGGGATGCGGTCGAGCACCTCGGCCTTGGTGATGCCGCCGACGAGGTGGCGGGTCAGCTCGGCGTCGTCCATCCCGTCGAACATCGAGCGCAGCTCCTCGGCGCCCATCGGGCCGACGTGGCGCTCGTCGAGGGAGAGGTCGAGCACGTAGCGACGCGCCTCCGGCACGGCCAGCGTCTCGCGCAGGAGCCGGTCGAAGTCGTGGACGAGGATGTCGCGCTCGCGCATGACGTGGACGAAGTGGTCGTGCTCCTGCTGCGCCTTCTCGACCCAGAGGATCTCGTCGAAGAGGTACTGCTCCTTGTTGTCCGGCGTCAGCCGGTGCATCTCCAGCCCGGGGCGGTGGACGATGACCTGGCGCAGACGGCCCACCTCGGAGCCCACGTGGAACGGCATACCCGTATCGTCGCACGGCCCGGCAGGCCGCCTGCCTCAGATCGCTCAGAAGGCGCAGCAGTCCGAGCATGATCTGCGCAGATCGGCGGCAGCGGTGACCACCCTGCCACCCGCAAGAGCCGTCCTGACCGGCGCGCGCCCACCCGCGGGCTGCTGACAGGATGGGGCGCATGAAGACGACCCTCATCCACGGTACCCGCGACGTGCGTCTCGAGGACGTGCCCGACGCCACCCTCCTGGCCCCCACGGACGCCCTGGTGCGCGTCACGGCCAGCTGCGTGTGCGGCTCCGACCTGTGGCCCTACCGCGGGGTCAACGAGGTGACCGAGGCCCGGCCGATCGGGCACGAGTTCGTCGGCGTCGTCGAGGAGGTCGGGACCGAGGTCCGCACCCTGCGCCCCGGCCAGTTCGTCATCGCCCCCTTCCGCTACTCCTGCGGCGAGTGCGTCCACTGCCGGCACGGGGTGCAGACCTCCTGCCTGCGCGGCGGCCAGGGCTGGGGCGGCCTGGACGGTGACGGACTGCCCACCCCGGCCTGCCAGGGCGAGGCGGTCCGCGTGCCCTACGCCGACGGCACGCTCGTCGCCACGCCGGAGGTGCCCGACGAGGCGATGCTCCCCTCGATGCTCGCGCTCTCCGACGTCATGGCGACCGGGTGGCACTGCGCCGTCTCCGCCGGGGTGCGCGAGGGGGAGACCGTGGTCGTCGTCGGCGACGGCGCGGTCGGCCTGTCCGCCGTCCTCGCGGCCTCCCGGCTCGGCGCCGGCCGGGTCGTGGCGATGTCGCGGCACGAGCCGCGGCAGGCCGTCGCCCGGGAGTTCGGCGCCACGGACGTGGTGGCCGAGCGCGGCGAGGAGGGCGCGGCCCGCGTCGCCGAGCTGACCGACGGCGTGGGTGCCGACCGGGTGCTGGAGTGCGTGGGCACCGGTGGCTCGATGGACCAGGCGTTCGCCTCGGCGCGCCCCGGCGGCACCGTGGGCTTCGTCGGCGTGCCGCACGGCGTCGAGGTCCCGGTGGGACGGATGTTCCGCCACAACGTGGGCCTGCTCGGCGGCGTGGCGCCGGTGCGCGCCTACCTCGAGCGCCTGCGTGACGACGTGCTCGCCGGGGAGATCGACCCGGGCAGGGTCTTCGACCTGTCCCTGCCGCTGGACCGGGTGGCCGAGGCCTACACCGCGATGGACGAGCGCCGGGCGATCAAGGTGATGCTGCGCCCCTGAGGTACCCGTCCTGCCGTCCCCCGGGACGGCAGGACGTGGGTGAACCCCTCGCGCACCTGGAAGAGCTCACCTGCCCTTGCTGCATTCCTGCCCTGGGGGAGTTCGGTGAGGTACCACCGCACGAGGGGTCCGCCCTCAGTGTAGGCGGTGCCCCCGGCCGTCGCCAAAGCCGCCCGTCTGCCGCCGCCCCACCAGGCCAGCGCCGCCCCGCCGGCCGGCCCCGCGAGCCGCTCGGGGGACGACGAAGGCCCCCACCGACGGGTGGGGGCCTTCTTCGGGCGGAGGATGGGGGATTTGAACCCCCGAGGGTTTTATCCCAACACGATTTCCAATCGTGCGCACTAGGCCACTATGCGAATCCTCCGCCGGGAAGGATACCCGAGGCCGGTGCCCCCGCCCAAAACCGCCTGCACGGCTCAGCGGCGCCGGCGGCCCGTGCCCAGCAGGGAGCGGGTGATCTCCCGCCCGATGACGGTGCCGGCCGAGCGCAGCATCGAGCGGAACGCCGGGGAGCCGACCACCTGGCCGACGATCCCGTCGTCCTCGCGCGCGGCGCCCCTGGAGGACGAGGACCCCCGCTCCTGCTCCACGGCCTCCAGGCGGGCGGCCAGCAGCTCGTGGGCGGACTCGCGGTCCAGCTCCTGGGCGTACCTCGGGTGCAGCGGCGAGGCGGCGACGAGCCCGTCGAGCACCGCCTGCTCGGACGGGCCGATCCGGCCCTGCGGCGCCCGGAGCATGGTCCGCGCGACCGGGGTCGGGGCCCCCTGCTCCGAGAGCACCGTGACGACCGCCTCGCCCGTCCGCAGCGAGGTGAGCACCTCGGCGAGGTCGTACCCGCTCGTGGGGAAGGTCGAGACCGTCGCGCGCAGGGCCTTGGCGTCGTCGGGGGTGTGCGCCCGGAGCGCGTGCTGGACCCGGTTGCCGAGCTGGGCCAGGACGCCGGCGGGGACGTCCTTGGGGGTCTGGGTCACGAAGAAGACGCCGACGCCCTTGGACCGGATGAGCCGGACGGCCTGCTCGACCGCCTCGAGGAAGGCGTCGGAGGCGTCGGCGAAGAGCAGGTGGGCCTCGTCGAAGAAGAAGACGAGCTTCGGCCTGTCCGCGTCGCCCACCTCCGGGAGGTCCTGGAAGAGGTCGGCCAGCAGCCACATGAGGAAGGTGGAGAAGAGGACCGGCTTGTCCTGCACCCCGGGCAGCTCGAGGCAGGTGATGACCCCCGCGCCCTCGGGCGTGGTGCGCAGGAGGTCGGCGGTGTCGAACTCGGGCTCGCCGAAGAAGTCGTCGCCGCCGGCCGCCGCGAGCGTCACGAGCTCGCGCAGGATCACCCCGGCGGTGGACCTCGCCAGCCCACCCAGGTCCTTGAGGTCGGCCTTGCCCTCGTCCGAGACGAGGTGCTGGATGACCGCCCGGAGGTCCTTGAGGTCGAGCAGCGCCAGTCCCTGCTGGTCGGCCCAGTGGAAGACCAGCCCGAGGCTGGACTCCTGCGTCTTGTTCAGGCGCAGCACCTTGGCCAGCAGCGTGGGCCCGAAGCCGGTGACGGTGGCCCGCACGGGCGAGCCCGCCCCGTGGCCGCCGAGGTTGAGCAGCTCGACGGGGTAGGCCGTGCCCGCCCACTCCTGCGCGAGGACGCCCATCCGCTCCTCGACCTTCTCCCCGCCCGCACCCGCGGTCGCCATCCCGGTGAGGTCCCCCTTGACGTCGGCGAGGAAGACGGGGACCCCGGCGTCGGAGAGCTGCTCGGCCAGCACCTGGAGGGTGACGGTCTTGCCGGTGCCCGTGGCCCCGGCGACGAGGCCGTGCCGGTTCATCGAGCCCAGCGGCAGCCGGACGACGGCGTCGGGGGCGACCTCCTGCCCCTCGACGGCGGCACCGAGGACGATGCTCGGCCCGGGAAAGGCGTAGCCCTCGCGGATCTGCTCGACGGTGCTGCTGCTGCGTCCTCGCTGCTCGCTCACGAACCCAGACTCTAGACTGCGCGACATGATCTTCAAGGGCGTCGGCGACGCGCGCCCCTACCCGCCCCACGGGCTGGAGGAGGCGCGCCAGTGGGCGCACCTGCCCCCGCGCATGCTCCGGCTGGACGAGCTGGTCACGACCCGGGCCGAGCTGGACCTGCGCGTGCTGCTCTCGCCCGACTCCACCTTCTACGGCGACATCTTCTGCCACGTCGTGAAGTGGGAGGAGACGCTCTACCTCGAGGACGGGCTGCACCGCGCCCTGAGGGCCGCGCTCCAGGGCAGGCCGGTGGTGCACGGGCGTGTCCTCGACCTCGACGCGCCCGGCGCTCGTTAGCCTCGGGGCCGGAAAGGAGGTCCCGCGTGGGATACGTACGTACCGCCGGGATGTCGACGGCGGCCCGCAGGGCGCGCCGGCGTGCCGCCCTCGTCATCGTCGCCGTGCTGCTGGCGCTGCTGCTCGTCTTCGGCATCGCCCTCGCCTACGTCCAGGGCTGGGTCGGCCTGCCCGGGGGCGGTGGCGGCTCGACGGACGAGGCCACGACCACGACCTCCGCCCCGGTGACGTCGGTGACCGCGAGCGAGGTGAGCGTCAACGTCTACAACGCCGGCGGCATCGCCGGAGCGGCCGGTCGGGCCGGTGACGCCCTGCGTGCCCGCGGCTTCGGCGTCGGGACCGTGGCCAACGACCCCGAAGGGGCCGACGTCCCCGGCGTGGCGGTCGTGCGGCACGGGCCGACCGGCGTGGAGGAGGCCACCCTCCTGCTGGAGTCGCTGCCGGAGGGCGTGGAGCTCCTGGCCGACACCCGCTCGTCCTCGGGCGTGGACCTCGTGCTCGGGCAGCAGTGGCAGGATCTCCCTGCGGCGGACGACGCCGCGGGAACGGAAGGCGGATAGGCACCCATGACGCACGAGGTCACCCTGAGCCGACGGGTGTCGGCCCCGCCGGAGGCGGTGTGGGAGGTCCTGACCGACCTCGACCAGGCCGTCCGCCGACTCTCCCAGCTGACCGACCTGCGCGTGATCACGGCCGGTCCGTACGCGCTCGGCACCCGCTGGCGGGAGACGCGGCGGATGATGGGCGCCTCGGAGACCCAGGAGATGGTCGTGGTCGACAACGACCCGCTGCGCCGCACGGTGCTCGAGGCGGTCGACTCGAGCACCACCTACCGCACCTCCTTCCTCCTGGAGTCGCTCGACGGCTCGGCCGCCACGCTGCTGACGCTGAGCTTCGGCGCCGAGGTCGCCGACCCCACCCGCCTGCAGCGCCTGGCCCTGCGCGTCGTGGGCCCGCTCGGGCTGAAGCTGACCGAGAAGTCCCTGCGCACCGAGCTCGACGACATCGCCACGGCCGCCGAGCAGCTGCACCGCGGCTGAGGCACCGTCAGCCGGCCGGTCGCCGCAGCGCGTCGACCTCCGCCTGCAGCGCGGCGTTCTCCTCCTGCAGCCGCAGGATGGTCGCGACGGCCGGGAGGTTGGCGCCGGCCTCGAGCAACTCGCCGATGGTGCGCAGGCGCTCGAGGTCGTTGACGCTGTAGCGCCGCGTCCCGCCCGGCGTCCGGTCGGGCTCGAGCAGCCCGTGCGACTCGTAGAGGCGCAGCGAGGGCACCGCCATCCCGACCAGCTCGGCGGCCACCGAGATCCCGTAGACGCCCCGGTCGTCGTCGTGCACCACGGCCCTCCTCCACGTGTCGTCCGCCCGCCCGTGCCGGCGGGCTTCAGGGGTTGCATCCTACAGCGAGCGGTGGTACTAAATCTGTAGCGGCTGCAACAGATCGACGCAGCCGACGATCACAGATCACCCGACAGAGGAAGGAGCCCATCATGGTCTCGATGCTCATGCGCAGCGACCCGTTCCGGGAGCTCGACCGGCTCTC
>JASKZT010000099.1 GCA_030145965.1 Ornithinimicrobium sp. | reverse complement strand
GCCGCTGTCCAGCAGGCGCGCGGCCACCTCGGCCTGACGCAGGAGCAGCCAGCCGACGACGAGGTCGCCGACGGCCAGGAGCAGGCGCGTGGTGTGCAGGCCGACGGCGTAGACCTGCTCCGGGTCCTGCCGGGCGGCGACCGCGCGGGCCGTCATGACCTCGACCATCCGCTGCACCTCGCCGAGGGCGCGCAGCACCGCCGCACGGACCTCGCCCAGCCCGTCCTCCACCTGCGCCGAGGTGGTCTCGAGGACCTGCGCGGCGACGTACCCGAGCGCCACGCCCTTGTCGCGCAGGATCTTGCGGAAGAAGAGGTCCATGCCCTGGATGGCGGTCGTGCCCTCGTAGAGCGAGTCGATCTTGGCGTCGCGGACGTACTGCTCGACGGGGTAGTCCTGCAGGAAGCCGGAGCCGCCGAAGGTCTGCAGCGACTCGGTGCCGAGGAGGGTCCACGCGCGCTCGGAGCCGCAGCCCTTCACCAGCGGCAGGAGCAGGTCGTTGACGCGCGCGGCGAGGGCGGCGGGGCTGTCGGGCGCGAGCGCCTCCTCGCCCGAGGCCAGCTGCGCGGCGTGCACGGTGTCCTGGAAGCTGGCCGTCCAGAGCATGAGCGCGCGCAGGCCCTCGGCGTAGGACTTCTGGAGCATGAGGGAGCGGCGCACGTCGGGGTGGTGGGTGATCGTGACGCGCGGTGCGGACTTGTCGCTCATCTGCGTCAGGTCCGCGCCCTGCACGCGCTCCCGGGCGTAGCCCAGCGCGTTGAGGTAGCCGGTGGAGAGGGTGGCGATGGCCTTGGTGCCGACGAGCATGCGGGCGTACTCGATGACGCGGAACATCTGGGCGATGCCGTCGTGCACCTCGCCCAGGAGCCACCCGACGGCGGGACGCCCGGGGTCCTCGCCGAGCCGGAGCTCGCAGGTGGTCGACACCTTGAGCCCCATCTTGTGCTCGATGGCGGAGACCTGGACGCCGTTCTCCTCGCCGAGCTCGCCGGTCCCGACGTCGACGTGACGGCCCGGGACGAGGAAGAGCGAGAGCCCCTTGGTGCCGGGGCCGGCGCCGTCGGGACGGGCGAGGACGAAGTGGACCACGTTGTCGTAGAAGGGGGCCGTGCCGCTCGTGATGAAGCGCTTGACGCCGCTGACGTGCCAGGTGCCGTCGTCCTGGCGGACGGCGCGGGTGCGGCCGGCGCCGACGTCGGAGCCGGCGTCCGGCTCGGTGAGCACCATCGTCGCGCCCCACCGCCGGTCGACCATCAGCTGGGCCAGCCGCTGCTGCTCCGGGGTGCCCAGGCGGTAGAGCACGGTCGCGAAGCTGAAGCACGCGGCATACATCTTGACCGCGGGGTTGGCGCCCAGGACCAGCTCGGCGACCGCCCACGACAGGCTCGGCGGGGTCGTCGTGCCACCGAGCTCGGCGGGGACCTCCAGGCGCCACCACTCGCTGTCCATCCAGGTCGCGTAGGAGTCCTGGAAGGCCTGCGGCATCGTCACGGTCCCGGTCGCGGGGTCGAAGACCGGGGGCGTGCGGTCGGACTCCATGAACGACGCGCCGACCGGGCCCTCGGCGAGCTGGGCGACCTGGCGCAGCACGTCACGGGCCGTCTGCGCGTCGACGTCCTCGAAGGGTGCCGTGCCGAGGACCTCACCCCGTCCCAGCACGTCGAACAGCATGAACTCGATGTCCCGCACGTTGCTCTTGTAGTGGCCCACGTCGCCCTCCCGGTAACCGGTACCCGCAGTATCTACTTCGCGGTAGCAAGTGTGCACCGGCCGGGGCGGCGGATCAAGACCGAGCACGTGGGGTGGTGGCTCCTGCTCAGAGCTGGGGTACGACCTCGGCCGCGACGAGCTCGGTGTGCCCCAGGTCGGTGAGGTCGAGCATCTGCAGGTAGAGCCGCTCGGTGCCGGTCCGCTCGCGCCACCGGCCGATCCGGTCGACCACCTCGCCCGGCGTGCCCGCCAGGCCGTTGGCGCGCAGCTCGTCCACGTCGCGGCCGATCGCGTCGGCCCGGCGCCGCACCTCGGCCTCGTCCCGGCCGACGCAGGCGACGAGGGCGACCGAGCGGAGCAGCGTCGCGGGGTCGCGCCCCACGTCGCGGCAGGCCGCGTCGACCCGGGCGTACTGCGCCACCGTGTCCTCGATCGTGGGGAAGGCCATGTTGAACTCGTCGGCGTACCTGGCCGCCAGGGCGGGGGTGCGCCGCCGGCCGCCGCCGCCCATGACGACGGGCGGGCCGGGGTCCTGCACGGGCTTGGGCAGGGCGGGGGAGTCCGTGACCGTGAGCGTGCGCCCTACGTGGTCGAACGTCTCGCCGGGCGGCGTGCGCCACATCCCGGTGATGACCGCCAACGCGTCCTCGAGCAGGTCGAAGCGGCCCGGGGCGTCGGGGAAGGGGACGCCGTAGGCCGCGTGCTCCTGCTCGTACCAGCCCGCGCCGAGGCCGAGCTCCACGCGCCCGCCGCTCATCTGGTCGACCTGGGCGACGCTGACCGCCAGGAGGGCCGGGTGGCGGAAGGTCACCGAGGTCACGAGGGTGCCGAGCCGCACGGTGGTCGTCTCGCGGGCCAGCGCCCCCAGCGTCACCCAGGAGTCGGTCGGCCCGGGCAGCCCGTCCCCTCCCATCGCGAGGAAGTGGTCGGAGCGGAAGAAGGCGCTGAAGCCGCAGGCCTCGGTCGTCCGCGCCAGGTGCAGCTGGTCCTCGTAGGTCGCACCCTGCTGGGGCTCGGTGAAGATGCGCAGGTCCATCCGGCCAGTCTGCCCCGCACCACCCGGGTGTCCGGTGGAGGGGTGGGGATCTCCGCGCGGCGAGTAGCGCCGGGCCGCCTCATGGACGATGATGCGACGCATGACGACGTCGACGAGGACACGGTCCCGCGCCACGGTCGCGGCACTCGCCACGGCTGCCCTGCTGGCAGGGTGCAGCGCGGGCGCAGACAGCAGCGACCCCACCGAGGCCGAGAACGGTGGCAGCACGGACGGTGGCGGTGCCACCGGTGGCGACGCCGGCGGTCCGAGCGACGAGGCGGTGCGGGTCGGCCTGGTCGCCGAGCCGGCCAGCCTCGACTTCACGACCACCGACGGCGCGGCCATCCCCCAGCTGCTGCTCGACAACGTCTACGAGACCCTGGTCACCGTCGACCCCGCCTCCGGCGAGATCGAGGGTGCCCTCGCCACCGACTGGGAGATCAGCGAGGACCGGCTCACCTACACGTTCACGCTCAAGGACGGGGTGACCTTCTCCGACGGCGCGGAGTTCACCGCCGAGGACGCGAAGTTCTCCCTCGAGCAGGTCAAGAGCGACGCGTGGACGATCAGCCTGAAGTCCCAGCTCGACATCATCGACAGCGTGGAGGCGCCCGACGACGGCACCGTCGTCGTGACGCTCTCGGAGCCGAGCAACAGCTTCCTCTACGCGCTGACCACGCGCGTCGGGGCGATGTTCGACACCGAGGGCACGGACGACCTGGCCAACACCCCGATCGGGACGGGCCCCTACACCTTCGTCAGCTGGGACCGCGGCTCGATGGTCGAGCTGGCCCGCAACGAGGACTACCACGGCGACGCCCCGTACTTCGGCACCGTGGAGATGCACTACTTCCGCGACGCCAACGCCCTCAACAACGCCATGCTCACCGACGCCGTCGACATCGTCGGCACGGTGCAGGCGCCGGAGTCGCTCGCGGAGTTCGAGGGCGGCGACTACCAGATCATCGAGGGCACGACCAACGGCGAGGTCGTCCTGTCGATGAACCAGGAGGAGGGCCGGCCGCTGGCCGACCTCGCCCTGCGCCAGGCCGTCCGCCACGCGATCGACCACCAGGCCCTCATGGACACCTGCTGGGCCGGGCGCGGCACGCTCATCGGCTCGATGGTGCCGCCGACCGACCCCTGGTACGAGGACCGGACCGGCGACTACGCCTTCGACCTCGAGGAGGCCCAGCGCCTCGTGCAGGAGGCCGGCGCCGAGGGCACCGAGCTGCGCCTGCGCATCCCCACGCTGCCCTACGCGGTCTCCTGCGGCACCGTCGTTGAGTCGATGCTCGAGGAGGCGGGCCTCCAGGTGAGCGTCGACGAGCTGGAGTTCCCCTCCGCCTGGCTGGAGACGGTCTTCACCAACAAGGACTTCGACATGTCGATCGTGGCGCACGTCGAGCCGCGCGACCTCGGCAACGTCTTCGGCAACCCCGACTACTACACGACCTACGGCACCCCCGAGGTGCAGGCGCTGCTCGACGAGGCCGACGCCGGCACCGAGGAGGAGCAGACGGAGAAGATGAAGGAGGCCGCGGCTCTCATCAGCGAGGACGCCGCCGCCGACTTCCTCTTCCTCCAGCCCAACCTCATGGTCGCCGACCCCGACATCACCGGGCTCCCCGAGAACGCCATCAAGGAGTCCTTCCCGCTCGCGGCCCTCGGCCGCGGCTGACCCCCACGCGAGGACACGGCCCTCCTTATGCTGCTGCGAGTCCTGCACCGCCTCACGGTGCTGGTGCTGAGCGTGGCCGCGGCGTCCGTCGTGGTGTTCGCGTTCATGCGCGTGCTCCCGGGCGACCCGGCGCGCGTCGCGCTGGGCATCAACGCCTCGGAGCAGGCGGTCACCCAGCTGCGCGAGCAGTTCGGCCTCGACCGGCCCGTGCTCGTGCAGTACCTCGACTGGGTCGGCGGGCTGCTCGCGCTCGACCCCGGCATCGAGTTCGTGTCCCGGGCGCCCATCGGCCCCCAGATCGCCGACCGGCTGCAGGTGACGCTGTGGCTGGTCGTCTGCTCGATGCTCGTCGCCCTCGTCCTCGCGCTCCCGGTCGGGCTGTGGATGGCGGTGCGGCACCGGCACTGGGACGGCGTCCTGCTCTCGGCCGTGTCCCAGGTCGGGGTCGCGATCCCGGCCTTCCTCGCCGGCATCGTGCTCATCTCGATCTTCGCGGTGCGCCTCGGGTGGGTGCCGTCCGGCGGGTGGGTGGTCCCGGCGCAGGACCCTGTCGGCTTCCTGCAGCGGCTCGCCCTGCCCGTCATCTCGCTCTCGGTCGTCCAGGCCGCGGTGCTCGCCCGCTACATCCGCTCGGCCGTCCTCGACGTGCTCCGCGAGGACTTCCTGCGCACCGCCCGCGCCAAGGGCCTGCGCCCGGTGCAGGCGCTGGTTCGGCACGGGCTGCGCAACGCCGCGGTGCCGGTCGTCACCGTCCTCGGCCTGCAGCTGGCCACCCTGCTCATCGGCGCCGTGGTCATCGAGCGGGTCTTCGTCATCCCCGGCCTGGGCTCGCTCCTGCTGGACTCGGTCGCCAAGCGCGAGCTGCTCACCGTGCAGGCCGTCGTCATGGTGCTCGTGCTCGCCGTGCTCGTCATCAACTTCGTCGTCGACGTGCTCTACCTCGTCATCGACCCGCGCCTGCGGACGGCGGCCCGATGAGCGACATCCAGGGCGTCCCGGCCGTCGAGCCCGCTGCCGCCGAGCACGCCTCGCCCCGACCGCGCGGGCGCGCGCTCAACCCCAGCCTGCTCATCGGCGGCTCGATCGTCGCCCTCGTCGTGGTCCTCGCGCTCGTCTCCTACGTGTGGACGCCGTGGCCGCCGATGCGGGTGCTGCCCGTCGAGCCCTACCAGACCCCCAACGGCGAGCACTGGCTCGGCACCGACCGCCTGCGCCGCGACGTGCTCACCCAGATCCTCGTCGGGGCCCGGACCACCCTCTACGTCGGGCTCGTCGCGGTCGGCGTCGCCGCCGTCGTCGGCGTGCCGCTCGGCATCCTCGCTGCCATGTCGCCCGGCTGGCTGGGCCAGCTCGTCATGCGCTCCAACGACGTCCTGCTCGCCTTCCCCGCGCTGCTGCTCGCCATCATGTTCGCCGCTCTCTACGGCGGCTCGACCCGGGTCGCGATGGTGGCCATCGGCATCGCCACGATCCCCGCCTTCGCCCGGATCACGCGCTCGGGGGCGCTGGGCGTGATGAAGTCGGAGTACGTCGTCGCCGCCCGGGCCGCGGGCCGCTCGCCGCTGGGCATCGCCTGGCGGCACGTCCTGCCCAACGTCGCGGGGCTCGTCATCGTCCAGGCCTCGGTCTCCTTCGCGATCGCGATCCTCGCCGAGGCGGCGCTCGCCTACCTCGGCCTCGGCACGCCCAC
>JASKZT010000096.1 GCA_030145965.1 Ornithinimicrobium sp. | reverse complement strand
CGCAGCCGCTCGACGAACTGCTGCTCGACCCCCGGCCGGGAGGCGGTCCACTTGCTGCCGGGGGTGGGGTTGAGCGGGATGGGGTTGACGTGCACCCAGCCGCGGCCGCGCGCGTTGAGCTTCTCCCCCAGCAGGTCCGCCCGCCAGGCGTGGTCGTTGATGTCCTTGATGAGCGCGTACTCGATGCTCACCCGCCGCCCGGTCGTGTCGAAGTAGCGCCGGGCGGCGTCCAGCGCCTCGTCGACCTTCCACCGCGTGTTGATCGGGACCAGCTCGTCGCGCAGCTCGTCGTCGGGCGCGTGCAGGCTGAGCGCCAGCGTGACGGGGACGCCCTCGCCGGCGAGCTTGTCGATGGCCGGGACGAGACCCACGGTCGACATGGTCACGCCGCGGGCGGACATGCCCAGCCCGGACGGCGCCACGTCCACGAGACGGTGGATCGCGCCGACGGCCGCCTTGTAGTTGGCCAGCGCCTCCCCCATCCCCATGAAGACGACGTTGCTGACCCGCAGCGCCTGCTCGACCGTCGGCGGCGTCCCCTCGTCGTCGTGCCCGTGCTCGACGGCCGTGCCGGCGTGCAGGTCGCCGTGGCGCAGGGTCCGGGCCGCGGCGACCACCTGCTCCACGATCTCGGCCGTGGACAGGTTGCGGGTCAGACCCTGCTGGCCGGTGGCGCAGAAGGGGCAGTTCATCCCGCAGCCGGCCTGGCTGGAGATGCACATCGTCACCCGGCCGGGATAGCGCATGAGGACGGACTCGACGAGGGCGCCGTCGTGGAGGCGGTGCACCTGCTTCAGCGTGGCCCCCTCGTCGGCCGAGAGCGTGCGCACCGGGGTGAGCAGGGGCGGCAGAAGCGTGGAGACCAGCTCCTCGCGGCCGGCCCTGGGCAGGTCGGTCATCTGCTCCGGGTCGGTCGTGAGCCGCTCGAAGTAGTGGCGCGACACCTGGTCGGCGCGGAAGCCGGGGACGCCCAGCTCGGCCGCCCACGCCTTGCGGCCAGCCGGGTCGAGGTCGGCGAGATGGGTCGGCGCCTTGCCGCGGCGGGGTGCGGAGAAGGTCAGCCTGCCCGGCTCGGGGCGGGTGGATGGGGTCGGCAGCTCGGTGGTCATCCCGTCCAGTGTCCCATCCCCGACGGGGTGGTCGCCAGGCTCAGACCAGCAGCAGCATCAGCGCCCAGCACACGGGCGCCGTGACCAGCAGCGAGTCGAGGCGGTCCATGATCCCGCCGTGCCCCGGCAGCAGGCTGCCCATGTCCTTGATGCCGATGTCGCGCTTGATCGAGGACTCGGCCAGGTCGCCGACCGTGGCGAAGCAGGCGGCGACGGCGCCGACCAGCAGCCCGGCCCACCACGCCCCGCCGAGCAGGAGGACGAAGGCCGTCGCGCCGACGAGGGCGCTCAGGCCGACCGAGCCGGCGAAGCCCTCCCACGACTTCTTGGGCGACAGCGAGGGCGCCATGGGGGTGCGCCCGCGCAGCACGCCCGCGGCATACCCTCCGGTGTCGCTGGCGACGGTGACGAGCACGTAGGTCAGGACCCGCGCCGCCCCGTCGTCGGGGGCGACCATGAGCGCCGGGACCGCAGCGAGCAGGGGCACGTAGGCGACGATGAAGACGCCGCCGGCCACGTCCCGCAGGGCGCCCTCGGGCGGGCCGACGGAGCGCCAGAGCAGGACCGTCGCGGCGGCGGCGCCGAAGCCGACGGCCAGCGCCGACGGGCCACCCCAGTAGGCCAGGGGCACGAGGCCGGCGGCGGCGAGGAGCAGCGGCGGGAGCGGGATGGCGTAGCGGGCGACCCGCAGCGCCGTGTCCAGCTCCCAGACCCCGATGAGGGCCACGACCGTCACCAGGACGACGAACGCGGGCGGGTAGAGGAGCAGGATGGCGACGACCACGCCGATGAGCGCCAGCCCCACCACGATGGCGGCCGGCAGGTTGCGCCCGGCGCGACCCGGCCGGCGGGGGGCAGGCGTGTGCCCCCGGCGGGCCCGGTAGTCCCGCCGGGACCCGATGCTCTCCCCCGTCGTCCCGGTCATGTGCTGGCCCTGCGAGCCGCCGCCTGCCGTGCTGCTCAGACGTCGAGCAGCTCGGCCTCCTTGTGCTTGAGCACCTCGTCGACCTGGTCGACGTGGCGCTTGGTCAGCGACTCCAGCTCCTTCTCGGCGCGGGTGCCCTCGTCCTCACCGACGTCGCCGTCCTTGACCGCGCGGTCGATGGTGTCCTTGGCGTGGCGGCGGACGTGCCGGACGGAGACCTTGGCCTCCTCGCCCTTGGTGTGCGCCAGCTTGATGTACTCGCGGCGGCGCTCCTCGGTCAGCTGCGGCATGACGATGCGGATCGCGTTGCCGTCGTTGCTGGGGTTGGCGCCCATGTCGGAGTCGCGCAGGGCCTTCTCGATCGTCCCCAGCGAGCTCTTGTCGTAGGGGGTGATGAGCAGGGTCCGGGCGTCCTGGACGGTGAAGGACGCCAGCTGCTGCAGCGGCGTGGGCGCGCCGTAGTAGTCCACCTCGATCTTGGCGAACATGCCCGGGTGGGCCCGGCCGGTGCGGATCGACGCCATGTCGTCCCTGGCCACCTCCAAGGCCTTCTCCATCTTCTCCTCGGCCTCCATGAGGGCCATCTCGATGACCTCGGACATCAGCTCATCCGCTCCTTCGTCGCGTCGTTCGTGCTCTCGGTGGTGCTCGGGTTCCTCTGCGGGTCGTGCGCGCCGGCCGGCCCGGTCCCGGGCGTCGGCGCTCAGCCCGCGGTGACCAGCGTCCCGATCTTCTCACCCCGGATGGCCCGGGTGATCGCGTCCTCGTCGTCGATGCCGAAGACGAGCATGGGCAGCTCGTTGTCCATGCACAGGCTGAAGGCCGCGGCGTCCACGACCCGCAGGCTGCCGCTGATGGCGTCGGCGAAGGTCAGCTCCTCGAGCTTGACCGCCGTGTCGTCGGTGCGCGGGTCGGCGGTGTAGACGCCGTCGACGCCGTGCTTGCTCATGAGCACCGCGTCGCACTTGATCTCCAGCGCACGCTGCGCCGAGACGGTGTCGGTGGAGAAGTACGGCATACCGGCACCGGCGCCGAAGATCACGACCC
>JASKZT010000091.1 GCA_030145965.1 Ornithinimicrobium sp. | reverse complement strand
GGACCACGAGGTCGACGTCCGCCTCGGCGACCGCCTCGAGCGCGGCCAGGCCGTCGCCGACCACGGTGGTGCGGTAGCCGGCGGCCCGCAGCCCCCGGTCGACGACGCGGGCGATGCCGGCCTCGTCCTCGACGACCAGGATGTGGTGCACCGGGTCAGGCTATCCCGCGGTGGTGACGTGCCGCCCACGGCGCTCACCGCGTCCTCAGCAGATATTCAGCACCACCGAATTGGCTAATCGACTTAGGGTGTCCTAAGGTCGTGCCCGTTCAGCCGGGAACCCGCCCGGCCCCACCTCCTCGAGGAGAATCCGCCCGTGTCCGACGTCCTCCGTCGCACCGCGCCGCTGCCGGCGCTCGCCCTCACCGCCGCGCTCACGCTCACCGCCTGCTCGACCGGCCCCTCCGGCGCGTCCTCGACCGGCACCGACGGCGGCTCGGCCGCCGCGGATGACGCGAGGACCACGCCCGCGGACGCCGCGGCCGACGGGGACACCGGCACCTTCCCCACGACCGTCGAGCACGCCTTCGGCGAGACGACGGTCGAGGCCGACCCGCAGCGCGTCGTGACGATCGGCTGGACCGACCACGAGGTCATGGCCTCCCTCGGCGAGGTCCCGGTCGGCGCCGTGCGGATCAGCTGGGGCGGCAACGACTCCGGCTCCACCGACTGGTTCGACGCGGCGGTGACCGAGCTGGGCCACGACCCGGCCGACGTCGAGCGCTACGACGACTCCGACGGCATCCCGGTCGAGGACATCGCCGCGATGGAGCCCGACCTCATCATCGGCAGCAACTCCGGCATGAGCCAGGAGGACTACGACCGGCTCTCGCGCATCGCGCCGACCGTCGCCTACCCCGAGACGGCGTGGAGCACCCCGTGGCGCGAGTCGGTCGAGATCGTCGGGCAGGCCATCGGCCGGCCCGACCAGGCCGAGCAGGCCATCGCCGACACCGAGGCGGCCTTCGAGGAGGCCACGGCGCAGCACCCCCAGCTCGAGGGCACGTCCTTCGCGTGGGGCTTCTTCACCCCGACCGACACCTCCACCATCGGTCTGTACACCGTCACCGACCTGCGCCCGCAGTTCCTCACCGAGCTGGGGATGGTCAGCTCCCCGGTCGTGGAGGACCTGAGCGGCGACGGCGCCTTCAGCGCCAACCTCTCGGCAGAGCAGGCCGACACCCTCGACGCCGACGTCTTCATCTTCTACACCGAGGGCGACTTCACGGCGGAGGACGTCCTGGCCGACCCGCTGCTCTCCCAGATCCCCGCCATGGCCTCCGGCGGCTACGTCGCCTCCAGCGACCAGCAGGCCGCGCTCGGCATGAGCTCACCGACCCCGCTGTCGATCCCGGTCGCCCTCGACACCTTCGTCCCCGAGGTCGCGGAGGCCGCGGCCGCCGGCTCGCGCTGAGCCCCTCGCGACAGGGAAGGGGCACGAGATCGCCGTCGACACCGACACGACGACCGCCGGCTCGCCGCTCCCCCGCGGCGCGCTGGTGAGCCGGCGCCGGACCTGGGGGCCGCTGGCCCTCGGGCTCGGCGCCGTCGCGCTGGCCGTGGCCGTCTCGATCGCGGTCGGCTCACGCACCCTCACCCCGGCCGAGGTGCTCACCGGGGTCGAGGCCGCCCTGCGCGGCGTGACGAACGACCCCGCCGGGGCCGTGGTCGCGGCCCGGGTCGACCGGACCGTCATCGGCGCGGTCGTCGGGCTGGCCGTCGCCCTGTCAGGCGCCGCGATGCAGGGCCTGACCCGCAACCCCCTCGCCGACCCGGGCATCCTCGGCGTCAACGCCGGCGCGGCGCTGAGCGTCGTCCTCGGCATCCAGCTGCTCGGTGTCAGCTCGGCCGGCGCCTACGTCTGGCTGGCCCTCGTCGGCGGGGTCGTCGCCGCCGCCGTCGTGTATGCCGTCTCCGCCGCCGCGCCAGGCGGACCCGCGCCGCTGACCATGGCGCTGGCCGGGGCCGCGCTGACCGCGGGAGCCGTCAGCGTCGTGGCCGGGGTGCTGGTCAGCGACCGCGGGGCGCTGGACACCTTCCGCTTCTGGCAGGTCGGCAGCGTGGCCGGCCGCTCCGCGTCGCTCGTGCTCGACGTGCTGCCGCTGCTGCTCGTCAGTCTCGTCGTCGTCGCCCTGTCCGGGCCTGTGCTCAACGCCACGGCCCTCGGTGACGACCTCGAGCGCGCCCTCGGCCAGCGCGTCCACCTGGCGCGCGGCGTGGTGGCGCTCGGCGCCGTGGGGCTGGCCGCGAGCGCCGTGGCGCTGGCGGGACCGGTGGGCTTCGTCGGCCTCGTCGTGCCGCACCTGGTCCGGCTCGTCACGGGCCCGGACCACCGGCGCATCCTCGTCGGCAGCGCCGTCATCGGGCCGGTGCTCGTCCTGCTCACCGACACGCTGGGCCGCGTCGTCATGCCGCCCTCGGAGATCCAGGTCGGCATCATGACCGCGGTCCTCGGCGCCCCCTGCCTCATCTGGCTCGTGCGACGGACGGCGGTGCGATGAGCCTGCACACCCCGCTCGCCCGCGAGGCCGCACCCACCCCGGCCCCGTCCGGCGTCGACCGCGCGGAGGAGGTCCGCCGCTCCCGCCGGCGCGCGGTGCGCCGGGTGCACCTGGTCGTCGGCGGCCTGGTCGTCGCCTGGGTGCTGGCCTTCGTCGTCCGGACCCTGCTCGGCGACTTCACGATCACCGTGCCGGACTTCTGGCGGATCGTCCTCGGCGTCGGCGAGGTGCCCGGAGGCGCCGAGTTCGTCCTCATGGACTCCAAGCTGCCCCGGGCCGTCGCCGGCACGCTCGCCGGCCTCGCCCTCGGTGCCAGCGGCGCGACCTTCCAGCTCATGGCCCGCAACCCCCTGGCCAGCCCCGACGTGCTCGGCCTGACGATGGGGGCGAGCGCGGCCGCGGTCTTCACCCTCGTCGCCCTGGGCGGCACCGGCGCGACGGTCA
>JASKZT010000027.1 GCA_030145965.1 Ornithinimicrobium sp. | reverse complement strand
CGCGTGGTCGACCTGACCCGTGACCGCGGCATCTCCCGCCCGGCGGTGAGCCGGCACCTGCGGGTGCTCGGCGAGGCCGGGCTCGTCACCGCCACCGACCGGGGACGCGAGCGTCACTACGCGCTCGTGCCCGGCCCCCTGGAGCAGCTCGCGGGCTGGGCGACCGAGCTGGCGACCCCGGTCACGGCGTCCCGGCCGCCCGTCCCCGCCCACCGCCTCGACGCCCTCGGGCTGGAGGTGCGACGCACCGTCCGTGACGGACGCGGACGCGACAGCCACCACCGGGGGGCCGCCGCACGGTCGGCCCCACCACCCACCACGGCAGGAGAGAGCGCATGATCACCGGACGTCCTGAGACCCGCGACGGGGTCGACCACCTCGTCCTCACCCGCACCTTCGAGGCCGGCGTCGAGGACGTCTGGGCGGCCGTCACCGAGCCCGACCGGCTGGCGCGGTGGTTCGGCACCTGGAGCGGGGACCCGGCCTCGGGGCAGGTCCTCGTCCGGTGGCTCTTCGACGGGGTCGGCGAGGAGGCCTACGTCATCGAGACCTGCGAGCCCCCGCGCCACCTGCGCGTCCACAACGTCTCCGACGACCCCGGCCAGGTGTGGGTCCTGGACCTGCGCCTGCGCGAGGAGGGCGGGAGCACCGTGCTCGACCTCGCCCAGGTCATGAACGACGCGCTCCCGGTGTCCGACGTCGGCCCGGGGTGGGAGTGGTACCTCGACCGGCTCGAGCAGAGCGTGCGCACCGGCGCGGTCAGCGACCTCGTCTGGAAGGACGGGGACGAGGGCTACGGCCGGCTCGGCCCCGCCTACGCCCAGGCCTTCGGCCAGGTGCCGGGCGGGTCATCGGCGCGCGGCTGAGCCGCGCCGGGCCGGGCCGCCGGGACGCCGGTCGCGACGGCCCAGCCAGACCGCGAGCAGGACCCCGGCGGCGGCGCCGAAGAGGTGCCCCTGCCAGGACACCCCCTGCTGGAGCGGCAGCACGCCCCACAGCAGCCCGCCGTAGAGCGCCACGACGAGGACCCCCGCGAGGGCGGGCACGACGCGGCGCGCGACGGCGCCGTAGACGGCGAGGAACGCGGCATACCCGTAGACCACGCCGCTCGCCCCGATGACGACGGTGCGCGGCGCACCGAGCAGCCACACGGCCGCGCCGCCCAGCACGACCACGCCCACGGTGACCAGGCCGAGGTGGCGCGTCGTCCAGGCCAGCAGCGCCCCGAGCACGAGCAGGGCCGTCGTGTTGGCCAGGAGGTGGCCGAACCCGAGGTGGAGGAACGGCGCCAGCACGATCCCCGCGAGGCCGTCGGCGTCGCGGGGGCGGATGCCGTAGGCGTCCAGGCGCAGCGGCGTGAGGAGGTCGACGACCTCGCTGGCCCACATGAGCGCGACGAGCACGAGGACGGGCACGACGCGGTGCAGCCAGACGGGCACCCCGGGCGCCTGTGGGCTGGTGCGGCTGGCGGGTCGGCGTGGGGCGGTCACGGTCCCAGCCTGCCACCCCGGCCTGGGCGCGCGCTCAGGGCAGCAGGGTCGGCGCGAGGAGGGCGCCCAGCAGCGCGAGCTGGGCGCTCGCCCCGAGCACGTCGCCGGTCGCACCGCCCAGGGTGCGCCGGGCGTAGGACGCCACGCCCGCCGCGGCGAGCAGGGCACCGGCCAGCATGGCCAGACCCGTCAGGCCGAGGAGGGCGCAGAGCAGGACGGGCGGCACCCAGGCGAGCAGCGTGGCGCGCAGGGTGAGGCCCTCGACGACGGTGCGGCCGGTGCCCTCGGCACGGGCGTAGGGCAGGGCCAGCGCGACGGGCAGCATCGCGGCGCGGGAGAGCGACCACGCGGTGGCGCCGAGCAGCGCGGCGCCGGCCCACCCGGGGGGGCCGACCGGCCCCAGGACCTCCGCCGGCAGGCTCCACCGGACCAGCGTGGGGGTCGTCATGGGCAGCAGGGTGGCGAGCAGCGCCACCTCCAGGAGCAGGGCCAGGGCGACGGCCGCCGTGCCGTAGACCCCCGTCGCCGGGTCCTTCATGATCCGCAGGCGGCTCGTCCGGTCCCGGCCTCCCGAGGCGTCGGCGACGTCCGCGAGGCCGTCCAGGTGCAGCGCGCCGGTGAGCACGGTCTCGAGGACGACGACCAGCACGACCGCGACGAGCAGCGAGGTCCACCCGGCGAGGACGTGCCCGACCAGCAGCAGGAGCCCGCCCAGCAGCGCCCCGACGACGGGGAACCACACGGCGGTGCGGGCCAGGTCCGGTGCCGGGCCGCCCGTGCGGACCGGCAGGCGGGTGAGGAAGGCGACCGCGTGGAGGAGTCCCACCCTCAGGCCGTCGGCACGTCGTCGGCGAGGCCGAGGTCGGCGAAGCTGCCCATCTCGTGCAGGACGGCGACGGCCGAGCGCAGCACGGGGATGGCCAGGGCGGCGCCGCTGCCCTCGCCGAGCCGCAGACCCAGGTCGAGGACGGGCTCCAGGCCGAGCGCCTCCAGCTGCACGGCGTGACCAGGCTCGGGGGACAGGTGGCCGGCCACCATCGCCTCGACGCAGCCCGGGGCGAGGGCCCGGGCGGCCAGCGCCGCGGACGTCGTGATGAAGCCGTCCAGGACGACCGGCACCCGGTGGGCGGCGCAGCCCAGGACGACCCCGGCCAGCGCGGCGACCTCGAGCCCGCCCACCCGGGCGAGCACGTCCCAGGGCTCGGTGGCGTCGCGGTGGCGGGCCAGGATCTGGTCGACCTTGCGCACCTTGCGGGTCAGCGCCTCGCCGCTCACGCCGGTGCCCGGCCCGACGAGGCGGGCGGGGTCGCGGGACAGCAGGGCCGCGGTGAGCGCGCTCGCGGTCGTCGTGTTGCCGATGCCCATCTCCCCGAGGGCGACGAGGTCGACCCCGTCGTCGACGAGGTCGTCGACGATGCCGATGCCGTGCGCGACCGCCTGCCGGGCCTCGTCGAGGCTCATGGCGGGGCCGTGGGCGCTGTCGTCGGTGCCCGCGCGGACCCGGCGGTCGAGGACCGGGTTGGGGCCCCCGGCCAGCTGCGGCGGGTGGAGCACGCCGAGGTCGGCGGCGAGGAGGCGCGCGCCGGCCTGCCGCGCCAGGACCCCGACCGCCGAGGTGCCGGAGGCGAAGCCCTGGAGCATGAGGGCGGTGACCTCCTGCGGGTAGGCGCTGACCCCGTCCGCCGCGACGCCGTGGTCCGCGGCGCAGACGACGACCGCGGGGTGCTCCACGCGCGGCGTCGCGGTGCCCTGGATGCCGGCCAGCCGCACGGCGAGGTCCTCGAGCCGGCCGAGGCTGCGCAGCGGCTTGACCTTGCCGTCCAGGGCGGCGGCGACGAGGGTGGCGGCGTCGGCGTCGGCCGGGGGGATGCGCTCGACGGTGCGCCGGACCGTCTCCAGCGGGGTGGTCAGGGTCATCGGTCAGTCCTCCAACGGGTCCAGGGTCAGGGTGCGCCCCGCCACGACGAGCTGGGCGAGGTCGGCGTGGGCGGAGACGAGGGCGTTGACGCGGCCCAGGTGGTCGCGGTAGGCGCGGGAGAGCGGGTGCATCGGCACGATCCCCAGGCCCACCTCGTTGGTGACGACGAGCACCGTGCCGGGGTAGCTCGCGGCCCACCGGGCCAGCTCCTCGGCCTGCCGCAGCACGGCCGGCTCGTCGTCGCCGCGCTCGAGCAGGTTGGAGACCCACAGCGAGAGGCAGTCCACGACCACGGTGCGTCCTGCCGGGATCGTGCGGACGGCCGCGACCAGGTCCGCCGGCGCCTCGACGGTCGCCCACCCGGGCGGGCGCTCCTGCTGGTGCCGGGCGATGCGGTCGGCCATCTCGCCGTCCCGGGCCTGGCCGGTGGCGACGAAGACGACGGGGTCGCCGGTCCGGGCGGCGCGGCGGACCGCGAGGGCCGACTTGCCGCTGCGTGCGCCGCCGGTGAGCAGGGTCAGGGTCATCGGGCTCTCCTCGCCGTGCGTCGTGCGGTCGTGCGCCCGGCCGCCCACACGGCCAGGCAGAGGCCCACGACGGCCAGCTCGACGCGGTCGACGAGCCGACGGGCGCGGGAGATGTCGGCGGGGGTGGGCCGGGGGCCGTCGCCGAGGCGCGGCCGGTCCTCGTGGCGCCCGCCGTAGCGGAGCGGCCCACCCAGCTGGACGCCGAGGGCGGCCGCGGCCGCGGTCTCCGCGACCCCGGCGTTGGGGGAGGGGTGGGCGGCGGCGTCGCGGCGCACGAGGCGCACCACGTCCCCGGCCCGCCCGGGCGCCACGAGAGCGGTGAGCGCGGCGTCGACGCGGGCGGGCACCCAGGCCATGACGTCGTCGAGGCGGGCCGAGGCCCACCCGTAGCGACCGTGCCGGGGCGTGCGGTGACCGACCATCGCGTCCATCGTGTTGACGGCCCGGTGGGCCAGCACGCCGGGCGCGCCGCCCGCCAGCGCCCAGAGGGCGGGCGCGACGACGGCGTCCACGGTGTTCTCGGCCAGCGACTCCACGACGGCGGCGCTGAGCTCCGAGGCGTCCAGGCCGGCCGGGTCGCGACCGACGAGCCAGGGGAGGGCGGCGCGGGCTGCGGGGAGGTCGCCGTCGAGGAGGTGACCCTCGATCCGTGCCGCGGTCGTGCGCAGCATCCGCCCGGCGCTCGCGGAGGCCACGGCCACCGTGGTCGCGGCCGTCCGGCCCGCCACGACGCGCAGCACCGTCCCCGCCCCGGCGCCGAGGGCGAGGCCGACGGCGGTGTGGGCGACGCCCCGGGCGTGGCTGTCGGCGTGCAGCCGGCCCTCGAGGCGCGCCATGGCCGTGCCGAACCACGCGACCGGGTGCCACCGGTCCGGCGGCTCGCCCAGGGCGCGGTCGAGGAGGAGGCCGAGCGCCACGGCGAGCGCCCGCTGCCCGAGGCTGCTCACCAGACGCGCTCCTCGCCGTGCCCGCCACCGGTCCAGGGGTGGGCGGTGAGGCCCGCGTGCACGGCGTCGTGGACGGCGTGGGCGACCCTGCGGCCCCACGTCGAGCGGACGCCGGCGAAGGTCACGGGTGACGGCGTGCCGCCCTCCTCCGGGCAGAGCACGACCGCGGCGTCGCTGGCGGTGCCCGTGCCGGGCACGCCGGCCTGCACGAGGACCTGCGCCTTGGCCTCGGTGACCGTGGCCAGCGCCTGGACGAGCGCCGCGGGGGTGAGGGTCACCGGCAGCGCCACGACGATGTTGACGGTGCCCGGGGTCGGTGCGTCCTCGGCCACCGGGTCGTCGGCCCGCGGGTCGTGCGGCCAGGTCGGCCTCGTCACGCCGACCGTGGCCCAGGCCGCGACGCCGCCGCGGGCGGCGTGCTCGACCTGGGCGACGTCGGCCGCGGTGAGCAGCGCGCACCCGTTCCCCTCGAGCCCGAGGCACCCGGCCGTCTCGGCGGCCCACTCCGCCAGGTCGGTGCGCGCGAAGGCGCCGTCCACCTCGGCGTTGAGCACCCAGCGGGGGCGGACCAGCCCGCCGCCGACGGAGGAGGCGGACAGGGCGACCCAGCCCGCCGGCACCGCCCAGGCCAGGGCGCGGTCGTGCCGGGTGAGCAGGGGCAGCGACGTGGGTGCGGCCGCGGTCACCACCCGGGCTCCTGGCCCGGGGCGGCCGCCTCGGACGCGAGCGCCAGCAGCGCCTCGACGTCGAGGTGCTCCTCCACCCAGTCGGCGAGGTGCTCGACGTGCGTGTCCAGCGCCGTGTGGAAGGGGACGGGCGACGGGGCGAAGCTGCGCCCGCGGGCCGCCGCCACCTTCCACAGCAGGGCGTGCCGCAGCCGGTCGCACTCGAGCGAGCCGTGCAGGCTGGTGCCGCGGATGTGCCGCTCGGCGACGCACCCCTCCTGCACCGGTGTCCCGTCCTGGCCCTCCCCGTCCAGCGTGAAGAGCGGCAGGCCGCCGAGACGCCGGACGCGGCCCCAGCGGATCTGGTAGCCCTCGACCGGGATCTCGGTGCCGACGACGTGGCCGCGCGAGCGGGTCACGATGCGGGGTCGGGCCAGCTCGGTCTCCACCGGCAGCAGCCCGAGCCCCTCCACGGTGCCCGCGCCCGACTCCAGGTCGTCGTGGATGACGCCGCCGAGCATCTGGTAGCCGGCACCCACGCCGAAGAGGCGCACCCGGCGGTCCAGCCCGGTCAGCGCGCGGTCCAGCCCCCGATCCCGCAGCCAGCGCAGGTCGGCGACGGTGGCCCGGCTGCCCGGGAGGATCACGAGGTCGCAGTCCGCCACCTCGCCCGGGCGGGTGACCCAGCGCAGCTCGACCGAGGGCTCGAGGACGAGGGCGTCCAGGTCGGACGGGGTGGACAGGTGCGGCAGCCGCACCACGGCGACGCGCACAGGGTCCTTGCCCCGACCCACGGGGCGCCGGGCGCCGATGAGGTCCACGCTGTCCTCGACGCCGAGCATGAGGTGCTCGCCCAGGTGCGGCAGGACGCCGAGCACGGGCACCCCGGTGCGCTGCTCGAGGTCGGCCAGCCCGTCCGCCAGGAGGGCGCGGTCACCGCGGTGGCAGTTGAGGACGAAGCCGCGCAGCTGCCGCCGGAGCCGTTCCGGCAGCAGGGCCCAGGTGCCGTAGGCGGCGGCGACCGAGCCGCGCTCGACGTCGGTGACCAGCACCGCCGGCAGACCGGCGGCGGCCGCCAGCGGGAGGTTGACCACGTCACCGTCGAGGCGCGGCGTCTCGGCCGCACCCCCCGCACCCTCGAGGACGACGACGTCATGGTCGGCACGCAGGGACGTCAGCGTGTCGAGGACGAGCGAGCGCACGAGGGGCGAGCCCGCGGCGTACCCGTCCGGCCCGTCGGGTCCTCCACCCGCCCCGTCGGCGACCTCCTCGCCCAGGACCACGAGGTCGGCGGACCCGCCCGCGCCGGGCCGCACGAGGACCGGACCCATGCGCCGGTCGGGGACGGTGCGGGCGGCCAGCGCCTGGAAGGCCTGGGCGCGGGAGACCTGGCCGCCGTCGGGGGTGACGGTGGTGTGCGCGGTGGTGGTGCGGGCCTTGAAGGGGGCGACGCGGAGCCCGCGACGGGCGAGGGCGCGGCACAGGCCCGAGACGACGGTCGACTTCCCCGCGCCGGTGGCGGTGCCGACGACCATGACGGCACCACGGGCCGCGCTCGAGGAGCGGGCGACCGCCCTGCGGGCCATGCGTCCTCCCCTGGTCTCGTCGGTCCGACACGGCGGACGTCCACGGGACGGCGGGGGCTGCACGGCCCTCGCCGTGGGCACCACGGTAGCGCTCACCGGTGTCGGGCGGGCCGGCGGACGATCTCGGCCGACCTCGTGGGACGCGCGCGGGCGGGTCGCCCCGCGCGCCTCAGGAGACCTCACGGTCCCGGGCGGCTGCCCGGCGGCGCTCGGCGAGGGCCACGGGGACGGTGCGGGGGGCCGGGCGGGGCGCACGGGGCGCGGGCACGACGACGAGGTGGCCGTCGAGCTCGTGGACGCGCACCGGGTGGCCGTAGACGCGGGAGACGAGGTCCTCGCGCAGCACCTCGGCCGGCGACCCGAGGGCGGCCAGCGCGCCCCGGTCGAGGAGGGCGAGCCGGTCGGCGTAGCGGGCGGCGGTGCCGAGGTCGTGCATGGCGGCGACGACGGTCAGCCCGTCCTCGCGGCGCAGCTCGTCGACGAGCTCGAGCACCTCGACCTGGTGCCCGACGTCGAGGGCGCTCGTGGGCTCGTCCAGGAGCAGGACGGGCGACTGCTGCGCCAGCGCGCGGGCGATGACGACCCGCTGGGCCTCGCCGCCGGAGAGCTGGCGCACGGTGCGCCGCGCGAAGGAGGTGAGCCCCAGCCGGCGCAGCACGTCGACGGCGACCTGGCGGTCGGCGCGCGACTCCGAGCTGAGCCAGCCCAGGTGCGCGGTGCGGCCGAGCAGGACGTACTCGACGACCGTCATCCCGGTCGGCAGCTCGGGCGACTGCGGCATGAGGGACAGGTCGGTCGGGCCGGGCGGCCCGCCGGTGCCCAGCTCGATCGTGCCGGTGCTCGGCACGAGCCCGACGAGGGAGCGCAGCAGGGTGGACTTGCCCGAGCCGTTGGGGCCGATGAGCCCGAGCCACTCCCCGGTGCGCAGCTCCAGGTCGATGCCGCGGAGCACCTCGGCACCGTCGTAGGACGCGCGCAGGTCGTGCACCCGCACGGCGCTGGAGGGGGTCAGGCTGGCGGTGCTCATGCGTCGTGCCTCCCGCGCCACAGGACGATGCAGAAGAACGGGGCGCCGACGAAGGCGGTGATGATGCCGACCGGCAGCTCCGCCGGCGCGGCGAGGGTGCGCGCGCCGATGTCGGTCAGCGCCAGGAAGGCGCCGCCGACGATGGCCGAGACGGGCACGATGACCCGGTAGGAGTGCCCGACGAGCAGCCGCACGAGGTGGGGGGTGACGAGGCCGACGAAGGCGATGAGCCCGCTGACCGAGACCGCGGCCGCGGTGATGAGCGTGGCGGCCACGACCACGACGAGCCGGGAGCGGGCCGGGTGCAGGCCGAGCGCCCGCGCCTCCTCGTCGCCGAGGCGCAGCACGTCGAGGTGGCGGGCGTGCAGCAGCAGCACGACGCCGGAGAGGAGCACGTAGGGCAGGAGCAGGGTGACCGGCTGCCAGCCGTAGGTCGCCAGGCGCCCGAAGAGCCAGGAGAGCACCTCGCGCGAGCGCGTCTCGTCCAGCTTCTGCAGGGCGTAGGTCTGGGAGGCCGAGAAGAGGGCGGCCATCGCCACCCCGGCCAGCAGCAGGGTCGCCGGGTCGCGGAAGGAGCCGCGGGCCACGACGACCGACCCGGTCACCGCGACGAGGGCGCCGAGGAAGGCGGCGGCCGGCAGGGCGCCGACCGGGCCCCAGGACAGGTCCAGGCCGAAGCCGAGCGCGAGGACGGCGCCCAGCCCCGCGCCCGCGGACACGCCCAGCAGGTAGGGGTCGGCGAGGGGGTTGCGGAAGACGCCCTGGTAGCCCGCCCCCGCCATCGCCAGCGACGCGCCGACGAGCATGCCGAGCACGGTGCGCGGGAGGCGGATCTGCCAGAGCAGGCTTTCCTGCTGCGGGGAGAGCGTCGATGCGAGGTCGACGCCCGGCAGCGCCCCCGCGAGCGAGCGCACCACACCCTCGACCGGCAGCCCGGCCGCCCCCTGGGAGACCGACACCAGGCCCACGAGCACGAGCACGACCACGGTGCCGAGCACGGCCGGCAGCGACAGCCGGAAGGCCCGCTCGGCGGCCTGCTCGAGCGGGTCCGCCGGGCGGGGTGGGTGGGTGGTCGTCACGACGGGGGCGTCGGGTCGCCGGAGGTGGCTCGCCCGCGGGCGGCGGTCAGCGACCGGCCGGGGCGGGCACGCCGCTCAGGGCGTCGGCGAGGGTCTCCACGAGCTGCGGCAGGCGGGGGCCCCAGCGGGAGGAGATGTCGGCGTCGACGACGACGACGGTGCCGTCGCGCACGGCGTCGACCTCGGACCAGCCCGGGCGGGCCGCGACGTCCTCGGCGGTGTAGGCGGCCTGGTCGGAGATGACGATGACCTGCGGGTTGGCCTCGACGACGGCCTCCTCGGTCAGCTGGGGGTAGCCGGTCTGGTCGGTGTCGGCCTCGTCGGCCACGTTGACCGCGCCCAGCTCGGTGTAGACCGCGCCGATGAAGCTGTTGCTGCTCGCGGCGAAGAGCGTCTCGTCGAGCTCGTGGTAGACCCGCACGCCGGAGGCGTCGGCGCCCTCGAGGGCCTCCTCCACCTCGGTGCGCATCTGGGCGACCGTCGCGGCCGTCTCGTCGACGTGCCCGGTGGCCAGGCCGAGGTCGGCCATGCCCGCGTAGCCGGACTCGATGTCGCTCGGTGCGGCGTTGACGATGACCGGGATGCCCAGCTCGCCGAGGGAGGCGACGATGTCGTCGATGTCGTTGGAGACGACGACGAGGTCCGGCTCGTAGCCCACGATCGCCTCGATGTTGGGCTCGAAGCCGGAGAGGTCGGTCGCCGGCGCCTCGGCCGGGTAGGTGGAGTACTCGTCGGCCGCGACGACCTGGTCGCCCGCGCCGATCGCGAAGAGGATCTCGGTGGAGGAGGGCGAGAGCGAGACGATGCGCTCGGGGCGCTCCTCGACGACGACGTCACCGGCCGGGCCGGGGATCGTCACGGGGAAGTCGCCGCCGGCGACCTCCTCCGTGGTGGCCGCGTCGTCGCCCGTGGTGGCCGCGTCGTCGCCGGTGGTGCTCGCGGCGTCGTCGCCGGTGGCGGCGTCGCCGCCAGCAGAGGGCGCGGCGCTGTCCGCGGTGTCCTGCCCCGTGGCGGTGCCGTCCTGCGGGTCGTCGGCCGAGCAGCCGGCCAGGGCCACGAGCGCGAGGGCGGTGGCCAGGGACGCCGGGAGGCGGAGGGGGGAGCGGTGCGTCATGCGGGGCATCTCCTGTCGTCGAGGTCTGGTGCTGCTCGAGCGACAGTTCCGCGAGGCGTCCGCCGTCCGAACCGGCCCTGGGGTCCTCGAGGGCGAGTGGTCACGGATCGTCAGGCAGTTCGACCGGACTCGGCCCCTCGACCTGGCTGGGTCGGGGCGCTCCACCGTTGCGGGTCAGTGCCGGTTTCTCACCGGACTTCGTCTGGCTGACTGGCTCACTGTACCCCCGCGCGGGCAGGCCGAGGTGTCCCGCAGGCTCTCCGAGGGCCCGAGATCGTTGATCTGGCGCGGCCTGGTGGGCGCGTCGGTTGGCAATCCGGACGCGCATCTGCTTACCGTGAGGCGACCATTCAGGCCGATGAAAGGGCTGTACAGATGAGCAAGAAGGTTATCGTCGAGGCCGTCGCCCGTGAGGCGGGCATGACCCAGGCTGCTGCCGACAAGGTCGTCAGCGCCGTGCTCGACGCCATCGGCGCCGAGCTCGCCAAGGGCGAGAAGGTCTCCTTCCCGGGCTTCGGCACCTTCGAGGTGCGTGAGCGCGCCGCCCGCACCGGGCGCAACCCGCAGACCGGCGCCGAGATCCAGATCGCCGCGAGCAAGGCCCCGGCGTTCAAGGCCGGCTCCAAGCTCAAGGAGCGCGTCTCCGACTGACGTCGCAGCAGCCCCTCGCGCCCCGCCCCTCGTCATGACGGGCGGGGCGTGCGCGTCTTGCGGGGACGCGCGGGCCCCACGTGGCGGGTCCGGCGGGCTGTCGGCCGTCGCCCCGCCGTGCCAGACTCGCGGTCGTGACGTGGGAGGAGCTCGCGGCGGCCACCCTGGCCCGGCAGTTCCCCGCCCTGGCAGGGCTGTCCGTCCCGCAGGTGTGGGGGCGCATCGGTCCCGTGCAGGCGCAGACCGCCCGGTCGCCCTACCTCGCGCTCGCCGCCCGGGCGCCCGGGGTGCGCCACGAGGACCTGACCGCCGCCTACGAGGCGGCCCAGGTCGTGCGCGGGAGCACGCTGCGCGGCACCGTCCACACCAGCACGCCTGCCGACCACGTCCTTCTCGAGGTCGCCACGCGGACGGGGCAGCGGTCCCGCTGGGCCCGTGCGCTGCGTCTCGACCGCGTGACCCTCGAGGACGTGTGGGCCGCGACCGAGGACTTCGCCCGGGACGGGTGGCGCACCACCGACGAGCTGCGGGAGCACCTGCGCGGCTGGCTGGACGCCCACGACCCCGGCCACGGGGCCCGGCTGGACGACGCGGCCGGCCGGTACCTGTCCTTCGGCCACGGCGGGCTGCTGCGCCGTCCGCTCCGGGGCGGCTGGGAGGGGCAGGGCAGCGCCGGCTACCGGGCCGCCCGCGCGGTCCTGTCCGACGGGGTCGCCCGCGACGCGGCGCTGGCCGCCCCCGTCCCCTCCCTGGCCGCCCTCCTGAGGCGTTCCCTGACCGTCCACGGGCCGGCCGGTCGCCGTGACCTCGCCTGGTGGTCCGGCGTCGGTCTGCGCGCCGTCGACGCCGCGCTGGCCACCCTGCCCGACCTGGTCACGACCACGGCACCGGACGGCGAGGAGGTGCACGACCTGCCGGGGCTGCCGAACGGGGAGGGGCGGCACCCCGGCGAGGTCGTGCCGGGGGTGCGGCTGCTGCCGGAGTTCGACGCGCTGCTGTGCGCCTTCGACCCGCCCGCGCGGGTGCGCTTCGTCGACCCCGAGCACTACGAGGTGCTCTGGGCGGCCGAGAACGGGCTGCTGCGCGCGCCGGTCCTCGTGGACGGCCGGCTGACCGGCTTCTGGCGGGCGGAGGGCAGCGGGCGGCGCCGCACCTGCGTCGTGCGGTGGTTCGCCGGCACCCGCCCGCCGCGCCGGGCCGAGCTGGACGAGCAGCTCGCCGCCGTCTCCACGGCCTACCCGATCACCTGGACCGGCCTGGAGGTCCTGCGCGCGTGAGCGCCCGGCCCGCGCCACCTCTCTCCCGCACCGTCCTCCGGGCGGCCTAGGCTCCTTCGCATGGACCTCGTGACCGCCGCCGCCGGGGAGACGGTCGAGGTCGTCGAGGTGGAGGCGGGCGTCGTGGGCGGTCGCCACCGCGTCCTCCTCGCCGATCTCCCGGCCTGGGTCGCCGGACGGCCGGAGGACACCCGGTGGGTCTGGGCCGGCTCCGCGGACCTCTACCCGCTCCTGCTGCGCGCGGGCGTCCGGGTGCGCCGCGCCGTCGACCTGCGGCTGGTCCGCGCCCTGCTGCGCAGAGCCGGTGCCGTCGCCCACACGGGGTATGCCCGCGAGCCCGACCCCGCGTGGGACGAGGCGGTCCCGGTGTCCGAGCCGTCGGCGCAGGCCCACGGCCGGACGGACGAGCCCCTCTTCGAGCTGACCGGCCAGCGGCTGGGGGTGGACGCCTGCGTGGCCGAGCACCTGGCCCAGCAGGCTGCCCTGGCGCAGGCCGGTGACGGCGGGCGGCTGGCCCTGCTCTGCCACGCGGAGTCGGTCGGCGGGCTCATCGCGCAGGAGCTCAACCACGCCGGGGTGCCGTTCAGCGCCGAGGTCCACGACGCCGCGCTGACCGGGCTGCTCGGCCCGCGGGACCGTGCCGGTGGACGCCCCGCCGTCATGGCCGCCCTGGCCGTGGAGGTGCAGCGGGCGCTGGGTGCCCCGCACCTCAACCCCGACTCCCACGTCGACCTGGTGGCCGCCCTGCGCCGTGCCGGCCTCGACGTCTCCAGCACGCGGCAGTGGGAGCTGGAGCAGCTGGACCACCCGGTCATCGAGCCGCTGCTGCGCTACAAGAAGCTCAGCCGGCTGCACACCGCCAACGGCTGGGCCTGGCTGCAGACGTGGGTGCACGACGGCCGGTTCCGGCCCGACTGGGTCGCCGGGGCCGTCGTGACCGGGCGCTGGGCCAGCCGGGGCGGTGGTGCGCTGCAGCTGCCCAGGCAGATCCGCGCGGCGGTGCGGGCCGATCCCGGGTGGGTGCTCGTCGTCGCCGACGCCGCCCAGCTCGAGCCGCGCGTGCTCGCGGCGATGTCGGGCGACCACCGGATGGCCGCCGCCGCCACCGGCGCCGACCTCTACCAGGCGCTCGTCGACCAGGGGGTCCTGCCGACCCGCCAGCACGCCAAGGTGGCGATGCTGGGCGCGATGTACGGCGCGACCACCGGCGAGGCCGGCGCGCTGGTGCCGCAGCTGCAGCGGGCCTACCCACGGGCCATCGGCCTCGTGGAGTCCGCGGCGCGCGCCGGCGAGCGCGGTGAGCCGGTGGGCACGTGGCTGGGCCGCACCTCCCCGCGCCCCCCGGCGTGGTGGTGGGACGCCCAGGGCGCCGCCCAGCAGCCGGGCTCGGGCGCGGCCGCGGAACGCCGGGCGCGGCAGGCGGCGCGCGACTGGGGACGCTTCACCCGCAACTTCGTCGTCCAGGGCACCGCGGCGGAGTGGGCGCTGTGCTGGATCGGGCACCTGCGCCGCAGCCTCGACAACGGTGCCGGTGCCTCCGGCGGCGATGCCGCGCGGCGGGCCGAGCTCGTGTACTTCCTCCACGACGAGGTTCTCGTCCACACGCCGCGCGAGCGGGCGGAGGAGGTCGCCGGGGCGGTGCGCGAGGCCGCGGCCGCGGCGGGACGGCTGCTCTTCGGCGGCTTTCCCGTCGAGTTCCCTCTGGAGGTGGCGGTGGTCGACGCCTACGACCAGGCGCACTGAGCGCCGACGCCCGGCCAGCGGCTCAGCGCGAGCCCCACTCCCACGGCGGGGTCCGCAGGAGACCCTGGCCGACGACCTGCGTCTCGCCGAGGTCCTTGGACAGCTCGACCAGCCGCAGCGGGCGCAGGTCGCCCGGGACGGGGTCCTCCCCCTCGCGGGCGGCCTCCACGTCGGTCCCGAGCGCGTCGGCGACCGAGGCGAGCAGGGCCTCGGAGTGCGTGACGACGACCACCTGGGTGCGGCGGGCCGCGGCGGCGACGAGCCGCCCGAGCGGCGCCACGAGCGAGGGGTGCAGGCTCGTCTCCGGCTCGTTGAGCGCCATGAGCCGCGGCGGCACCGGGGTCAGCAGCGCCGCGAGCCACAGCAGGTAGCGCAGCGTGCCGTCGGACAGCTCGGCCGAGCGCAGCGGCCGCAGCATGCCGGGCTGGTGCAGCCGCACGTCGAGCAGGCCCTCGGTGGCCGCGACCCCGAGCCGGGCCCCGTCGAAGGCGTCCGCGACCGCGTCGTCGAGATCCCCCCTGCCGTCCTCGGCGATCGTCTGCAACGCCGCGGCCAGGTCGGACCCGTCCTCGGCCAGGGCCCAGGTGCGGGTGCCGACCTGCGGCTGACGCACCGCGCTGGCGGCGTCGACGCGGAAGCCGTCGTAGAACCGCCACGAGCGCAACGCCTCGCGCAGGGCCCACAGCTCCGGGGCCGAGAGCGGGTCGACCACCTCGGTCAGCATGCTGGCCCACGCCGGGACGCTCACCGGCGCCTGGACCCAGGCACCGTCGTCGTCGCGCAGCTCGACCCGGTGGTGGCGCCGCCGGGCCACGAGGGTGGAGGGCCGCATGACCGGGCCGGTCCAGACAGCCTCCCGCTTGACCTCCGGGTCGCGGTCGAAGAGCGAGCCGGACTGCACGGGGATGCCGAGGTCCACGAGGTAGGAGAGCTCGTCGCCGCCGACGCCGAGCCGGACGCCCACCCGGTCCTTGCGGACGGTGCCCTGCACCTCGTGGCCGCGCCGGGCCCCGCCCAGCGTCTCGGGACCGGCCCAGAGCGCGGAGCCGAGGCCGCCCTCGCGCGCCAGCGACCCGACCACCCGGCCGGCCCCGCAGTCGGCGAGCAGGCGCAGCGCCCGGTAGACGCTGCTCTTGCCCGTGCCGTTGGCCCCCGTCACGACGGTCAGCCGGCCGAGCGGCAGCCGGACGTCGCGCAGGGACCGGTACCCGCTCACCGCCACCGTGCTGTACACGCCCCGCACCCTAGGCCAGCCCGGCGACACGCCCTCGCCGCCCGGCGCGGGACCGTGCGCGCGCGGGCCGGTGCGTGGCACCCTAGGAAGGACCACCCGAGCGGGTGCCTGTCAGCACGAGGGCGAGGAGGTCAGGCGATGTCGGACCGTGGACTGCCGCCGGTCGAGGTCGCGCCGCTGCAGCGCGACGGCCGGCTCTCCGGCTTCGTGCTCATCGGGCGCTGGCCCGACGACACCCTGGAGTGGGCCGACTTCCTCCTGCTCGCGGTCACCCTCGCCGCGGTGCCCGGCATGCTGCCCGAAGGCAGCACGGTCTTCCGGGTGGCCGAGGAGGTGCCGGACGGGCCGCCCGAGGGCGCGGTCGGCCTCGTGCTCGCCGAGGGACCGATGCTCGGCGACAGCCCGCTGCGGCCCGGCCGCTTCGCCGACCGCACCCCGGCCGGTCTCGCCGTCCTCCACCCGCCCCGCAGCACGGTGTCCTCGGTCCCCGACTACGAGACGGCCTCAGGGTGCATCCTCCTGCCCGGGGTGCCCGACCTCGGCCTCGACCACCGCGCCGCGTGGGTCGAGGCCGACGCGCACGGCCACATCGCGCGGCTGGCGAGCAAGGGCATGGTCGACCCGGCCAGCGACGTCGACACCGCGGCGCTCGCCCTCCTCCTCGCCGCGTAGGGGCGGCTGCGCTCAGCGGCGCTCGGCGCGGTCCACGAGCAGCCAGTCGGCGATGACCGCGAGCCACCGGTCGCCGGAGGCGCGCACCCGGTGCAGCGCCTCCTCCACCTGCGGCACGTCGAGCCGGGCCAGCGACTCCACGGCGACCAGGGCGACCTCCCGCTCGTCGTGCTCGACCGCGCGGGCCAGCGCGCCGGCGGCCGCGCGCGCGCCGGGGTCGCCGATGACGCCGAGCACCTCGGCGGCGTGGCGGCGGGTCGTCAGGTCGGTGTCGCAGAGCCGCTCGGCGACGGCGGGCACGGCCGGCTCGCCCAGCTGCTCCAGGGCCCGGGTCAGCTCGTGGCGCCGTGCCTCGTCGGGGTCGCCGAGGTGCGCGACGAGCGCGGGCACGGCCTCGGGGGTGCCGGTGCGACCCAGCGCCCACCAGGCCTTGGCGGCCACGGCGTCGTCCGGGTCGTCGGCCAGGGGCAGCACGGCGGCCACCGCCGCCGGGTCGCGGATCTTGCTCAGCGCGTGCAGCACCTGCACCCGGGCGGGGCCCGCTGTGCCCAGCGCGGCGAGCAGGTGGGGCAGCGCCGCCGGCGCCTGGTTGACGACCGCCCACGTCAGCGTCTCGCGGACGTAGAAGTCGGGCTCTGCCACGAGCAGGTCCACCAGACGGGGCGCCAGCGCGGCGTCCGCGAGCGTCCCGAGCCGCAGCGCCGCCTCCTGGCGGACGCCGGGGTCGGTCGAGAAGGCCGCCCTCAGGGCCGCCTCGAGCCGGGGGGAGGGAGTGCTCATGGCCACGACGCTACCCGCCCCCGAGGGCCGGGGGTGCCGCGTCCGGGGCGGTGCGGCAGGCTGGAATGCGGCGCGGGTCGCCGTCGTTGGTATGATTGACAGGTCAACTACTCCAGAAGGTGACTCTCATGCAGTTCGGTGTCTTCAGCGTCGGCGACGTCACGACCGACCCCACCACCGGGCGCACGCCCACGGAGGGCGAGCGCATCGAGGCCATGACCCGTGTGGCGCTCAAGGCCGAGGAGGTGGGGCTGGACGTCTTCGCCACCGGCGAGCACCACAACCCGCCCTTCGTCCCCTCCGCCCCGACGACGCACCTGGCCTACATCGCCGCGCAGACCGAGCGGCTCGTGCTCTCGACGTCGACCACGCTCATCACGACGACCGACCCGGTGCGGATCGCCGAGGACTACGCCTTCCTCCAGCACCTGGCCAAGGGCCGGGTCGACCTCATGATGGGGCGCGGCAACACCGGTCCGGTCTACCCGTGGTTCGGCAAGGACATCCGTCAGGGCATCCCGCTGGCGATCGAGAACTACCACCTGCTGCGCCGCCTGTGGCGCGAGGACGTCGTCACCTGGCAGGGCAAGTTCCG
>JASKZT010000015.1 GCA_030145965.1 Ornithinimicrobium sp. | reverse complement strand
CGGCGCTCAGGGGGCCGGACGTCGCGGCAGGGTCGCCTCGATCAGGGCGCGCACCTGGGCCGCGTCGCGTGCGGCGAGGGCCTCGTCGGCCAGCGCACGGAACTGCCTGGTCGACCCCTGCCGCAGCCGCTGCTTGACCATCGGCACCGCCGCGGCCAGCGTGCTCAGCTCGTCGACCCCCAGCCCCACGAGCAGGCCAGCGAGGTCGGGATCGGCCGCCATCGCCCCGCACAGGCCCACCTGCACGCCGTCGGGGACGTGGTCGCAGACGTGGCGGAGCAGCTGCAGCACCGCCGGCTCGAGCCGGTCCGACCACGGCGCGACCGCCGGGTTGCCGCGCTCGGCGGCGAGGGCGTACTGCACGAGGTCGTTGCTGCCGATGGACACGAAGTCGAGGCCCTCGGCCAGGCGGTCGACCCGCAGGGCCGCGGCGGGCACCTCGATCATGACGCCCACCTCCAGGTCGTCCGGTCGCCCGGGCAGACCCGCCCGGCGAGCGGCACGGTCGAGCAGGTCCAGGCACCACCGCACGTCCCGCGTCGTCGTGACCATGGGGAACATCACCCGCACGCGACGGCCCGAGGCGACCCGGCAGATCGCCTCCAGCTGGTCGAGCAGGAGCGCGGGGTCGTCGGCGAAGGCGCGGACGCCGCGCAGCCCGAGGAAGGGGTTGGCCTCCGTGTGCCCGGGGACGAAGGCCAGGGGCTTGTCCGCCCCGGCGTCCCAGGTCCTGATCGCGACGGGGTGGGGGTGGAACACGTCCGCGAGGGCGCGGTAGACCTCGACCTGCTGCTCCACGCTGGGGGCCTGGCGCCAGCGGGCGAAGACCGCCTCGGTGCGGACCAGGCCGGACCCGTCCGCGCCGAGCCCCGCCGCGAGACGGGCCACCGCGACCGAGGGGACGTTGGCCTTGACGCGCACCCGGACGCGGTCGGAGGTGAGGGCCGGCAGGTGGGCGTTGTGCAGGGCGGCCTCGCGCTCGCTCCGTCGCACCCCCACCATGTGCTCGAAGCCCGCCTGCTCCTGCGGGTCGGGGTCGACCGCGAGCGCGCCGCTGCGCGCGTCGAAGGCGACGACCGCGCCGGGGGCCAGGTCGTCCCGCTCCCCCACCCCGGTGAGGACCGGGATGCCCCGCGCCGCCGCGATGAGCACGCCGTGCCCGGTGTCGCCGCCGTAGCGGGTCAGGACGCCACGCACCCGCGAGGCGTCGATGGAGATGGCCAGCGCCGGGTCCAGCTCGTCGACGACGAGCACGCCCTCGTCGAGCACCTCGGGCTCGCGGACGCCGAGCAGGAGCCGCAGCACCCGCTCTCCCACGCTGCGGACGTCCTGGGCGCGCTCGCGCTGGTAGGCGTCGGCCAGGTCCTCGAAGGCGGCCGCCGCGAGGGCCACGGACTCGCTCCAGGCGGAGGCGGCCGACGCGCCGGCACCGATGCGGTCCCGCGCCGCGCGCGTGATCTGCGGGTCGGCCAGGAGGGTGGCGTGCGCCGCGAAGACCTCGGCCTGGCCCTCGCCGAGGTTGCGGCCGGCCCGCTCGCGCAGCGCCTCCAGCTGGTGGACCGCCGCCGAGACCGCCCGCTCCAGACGGGCGGTCTCGGCGGCGGCGTCCTCGGTGTCGACGGTGGCCGGCTCGGGCACCTCGTCCAGGAAGACGGCCGGCCCGACGGCCGCCTCCAGGCCGGACCCGGCGACGCCCGGCTCGGCGGACACGGCCGGCACGGCCGGCTGTCCCTCGGCCAGCGGCTCGGCCGGGCCCGGCATGTCCCCGAAGCTGCGGGCGGCGAGGTCGGCGAGCGCGTCGAGGACCTCCTGGGCCTGGGGGCCTCGGGCCTCCGCGAGCAGCACGTGGCCCTGCTGGGCGTCGAGGGTGGCGACCGCGCTGACGCTCAGCGCGTCCACCGGCCCCCGCCCGGAGGTGAGGTTGCGCACGAGAACGCTGGTGCCGGGGGCGTACCCCGCGACGAGCGCCACCAGCCGGGAGGCCGGCCGGGCGTGCAGCCCGTGCTCGCCGCTCACGGGCAGCTCGGCCCGGAGCGCGCCGGGGAGTCGCGGCACCGTGCGCGTAGCGCCACGCGGGGTCGCCGGGCCGGTGCCGAGGTGCTGCTCCTTGGGGGCCAGCGCGAGGGCGGCCTCCCGCTCCACGGCGTCGAGGTCGGCGCCGGAGGAGGAGCTGACCACCGCCGCGAGCAGCCCCTCGACGAGAGGGGCCGAGGTGATCCGCACCGTCGCCACCAGCTCCGGGTCGAGCAGCTCGAGGGCCATCTCCGCCGAGAGCACGGCGCTGCCGAGGTCGACGAGCACGAGCACGCCCCGGCCGCCGGAGGCGTCGTGGGCGCGGGTCATCGCGGCGGCCACCTCGACAGCGTCGGTGCCGAGCGTCTCCTCGTCCAGGCCGGCGGCGAGCTCGACGTGCGGACCGTCGTGCTCCTCGACCATGCCCCGGGCCAGCCCGAGGGCCGCCCGCGCGAGGGGGCGGCTGTGGGAGACGACGACGAGGGAGACCACGGGGGCGGGGCTCAGGCCAGCGTCCTGGCCGCCGCCCGGAGCAGGAGCGCCGCGCTGCTGGCGCCGGGGTCGACGTGCCCGGCGCTGCGCTCGCCCAGGTAGGACGCGCGGCCCTTCCGCGCGACCAGCGGCTCGGTGCCGTCCCGTCCCTGCTCGCCCGCGTCCGCCGCCGCCCGCAGGCAGTCGCCCAGGTCGGCGCCCCTGACCACGGCGGCGTCGAAGGCGGTCAGCGCCGCCGCGAACGCGTCGTACATCGTCTTGTCGCCGACCTCCGCCTTGCCGCGGGCCACGATGCCGTCGACCCCGGCGTGCAGGCCCTGGCCCAGCACCTGGGCCCCGGCGTCCTCGGTGGCGGCCATCGGCCCGGCGAAGCGGAGGAAGAAGGTGCCGTAGAGAGGCCCGGACGCTCCCCCGACGGTGCTCACCAGCGTCATGCCCACCTTCTTGAGGTAGGCGTCGATGCTCGGGAAGTCCTCCTCGGCGGCCAGCTCGGCGCAGCGGCCGAAGCCCCGGGCCATGTTGGTGCCGTGGTCGCCGTCGCCGATGGCGCGGTCGAGCTCGGTCAGGTGCTCGGCGTGCCGGGTCAGGTCCGAGGAAGCCTCGGCGATCCAGCTCTGGAAGGCGGTCAGGTCTGCCACGTCGTCTCTCACGCTCCCCATCGCAGGCCCGGGGTCGCCACGGGGGCGTCCCAGAGCCGCACGATCTCGTCGTCGGCCCGCAGGAGGGTGACCGAGCAGCCGGCCATCTCCAGCGAGGTGATGTAGTTGCCCACGAGGCTCCGGGCGACCGTCGCGCCCAGGGCCTCCTCGAGCAGGGTCCGCACCTCGTGGAACATGAGGTACAGCTCGATCAGCGGGGTGGCGCCCAGCCCGTTGAGGAGGACGACCACCCCCTCGCCGCGGCGCAGCCCGAGGTCGGCGGCCACCGGCCGCACGAGCGCCTCGGCCACGTCACGGGCCAGGCCGGCCGCCACACGGCGGCGCCCCGGCTCGCCGTGGATGCCGACGCCGAGCTCCATCTCGCCCTCGGCCAGCTCGAAGGACGGCACGCCGCTGGCGGGCACGGTGCACGGGCCCACCGCCGCGCCCATCGACCGGCCGCGGTCGTTGACGGTGCGCCCGAGCGCGGCGCAGCGGGCCAGGTCCCAGCCCTCCTCGGCGGCGGCACCGACGAGCTTCTCCAGCAGCACCGTGACGCCGAGGCCGCGGCGGCCGGCGGTCCAGGTGCTGTCCTCGACCGCGACGTCGTCGTCGACGACGACGGTCTGCACGGCGGCCCCCTCCGCGAGCACGACCTCCGCGGCCATCTCCGCGTTGAGCACGTCGCCGGTGTAGTTCTTGACCACGTGGAGCACGCCGGCGCCGCCGTCGGCCGCCCGGTGCGCCGCGACGAACTGGTCGGGCACCGGGGAGGTGAAGACCTCCCCGCACGCGGCGGCGTCGAGCATGCCCAGCCCGACGTACCCGGCGTGGAGGGGCTCGTGCCCCGCTCCCCCGCCGGAGACGAGCCCGACCTTGCCCCGCCGCGGGCCCCCGCGCCGGGTGACGAGCCGGTGCTCCAGGTCGACCTCGACGAGGTCGGGGTGGGCCGCGGCCAGACCGGCCAGCGACTCCACCACCGCCTGCGCGGGGTCGTTGAGGAGCTTTCGCATGGGCTCACTCTGCCACGCACCGCCGCCGAGGGGCCGGACGGGGAAGGGCCCCGCGTGCCGCCGGCCGTGGGGGCCGCCCCGCCCGTGGGGCGGGCGCCTGGAGCCGCGACGGCTCAGAAGCCGAGGCGGTCCAGCTGCTTGGGGTCGCGCTGCCAGTCCTTGGCCACCTTGACGTGCAGGTCGAGGTAGACCCGGTGCCCCATGAGCTCCTCGACGGCGCGCCGCGCCGTCGTGCCCACCTCACGCAGCCGCGAGCCGCCGCGGCCGATAATGATCGCCTTCTGGCTGGGCCGCTCGACGAAGACGTTGACCCGTACGTCGCTCATGGGGTCGTCGGCGGGGCGGTCCTCGCGGTCCACGATCTCCTCCACCTGCACGGCCAGGCTGTGCGGCAGCTCGTCGCGCACGCCCTCCAGGGCCGCCTC
>JASKZT010000347.1 GCA_030145965.1 Ornithinimicrobium sp. | reverse complement strand
GACGGTGCGGCGGCCGGCGGCGAGGCCCTCCACGGGGACGGGCCGCACGACGGGCGCCGTCCTCGTCCACGGCACGCCGTCCACACGGCCGGCCGGCGCCCGGCCGACCTCGCCGAGGTCTGGCGCGAGCGGGTCGCGGAGGGCGACGTTGAGGTGCACCGGGCCGGGCTGCGCGGCGGACCAGCCGGCGGCGGCCGCCAGCACGCGGCACACGGTGGAGCGCCAGTGCGGCCCGCTCCCGGGGCCGACGGGCCCGGGGGCGGGCAGGTCGACGTCGAGGCGCACCGCACCGCCGAAGATCCCGGGCTGCACCGTCGTCTGGTTGGCCCCGGTGCCCCGCAGCTCGGCCGGCCGGTCCGCCGAGAGCACGACCAGCGGCACGCCGCCGTGGTGCGCCTCCAGGACGGCGGGGTGCAGGTTGGCGACCGCGGTGCCGGAGGTGGTGACGACCGGCACCGGCCTTCCGGAGCCGCGCGCCAGCCCCAGCGCCAGGAAGGCGGCCGAGCGCTCGTCGACGCGCACGTGCAGCCGCAGCCGGCCCGCGCGGTCGGCCTCCTCCAGGGCGTAGGCGAGCGGGGCCGAGCGCGAGCCCGGGCTCAGCACGGCCTCGCGCACGCCCCCGCGGACCATCTCGTCGACGAGCACGGCGGCCAGGGCGGTCGAGGGGTGCACGGGTGCGATCCTGCCACGGCCGGGCAGGTCGGGCGGGTGGGACCCGGGCCGTCCCGCGCACCCGAGGAGACCCCTTCCGCCCGTAGAGTGGGCGCCTATGGCCCCTGCCTTCGACATCGAGCTCACGGACGCCGTCCACCCGCTGGTGCTCGCGGTCGACGTGGGCTCGACCGCGACCCGCGGGGCCGTCTACGACGCCCACGGCCGCCCGGTGGGCCGCCGCGCCAAGGTCCCCCACGCCTTCACCACCGCGCCCGACGGCACCTCCGAGATCGACCCCGAGCTCGTCGTCGAGGAGGTCCGCACGGTCCTGGACCAGCTCGTCGGCGCGCTCGACGGCGCCGTGGTCGCGGGGGTGGCGATGGACACCTTCGCCTCCTCGATGGTCGTCGTCGACGCCGACGGCCACCCGCTCACCCCGTGCTTCACCTACGCCGACGGGCGCTGCGCCCGCCAGGTGCTGGAGCTGCGCGACGAGCTCGACGACGAGGCCCTGCAGCAGCGCACCGGCACCCGCGTGCACGCCAGCTACTGGCCGCCGCGGCTGCGCTGGCTCGCCCGGGAGCGCCCCGACGTCGTCGGGGCCGCGGCGCACTACCTCTCCCTCGGCGACTACGTGCTGCGCCGCCTCACCGGCACGCTGGCCACCGGCACCTCGACCGCCGCCTGGACCGGGATGGTCGACCGGCACACCTCGGACTGGTACCCCGAGCTCGTGGAGATCGCCGGCATCGACCTGGCCCAGCTGCCGCCCGTGCACCACCTCGACGAGCCGGTGGAGGTCGCCCCCGACCGGGCCGCGAAGATCGCCCGACGGTGGCCGGGCCTGCAGGACGCGCGGTGGTACGCCCCCATCACCGACGGCCTGGCCGCCAACGTGGGCCTGGGCGCCGACGACGAGACGAGCATCGGCGCCTCGTGCGCGACGTCCGGCGCGCTGCGGGTGCTCGTGCGGGAGATGCCGCACGAGCTGCCCGACGGCCTGTGGTGCTACCGCGTCTCGCACGACCGCGCGCTCGTCGGGGGCGCGCTCAACGACGTGGGCCGGGCGCTGGCGTGGGCCGACGTGACCCTCGCGGTGGACCAGGTCGACCCGCGCGACCTCTCCGCGGCGCTCGTGGCGGAGCCGCACGAGACCACGCCGCTCGTCCTGCCGTTCTTCACCGGCGAGCGCAGCACCGGCTGGGCCGCCGGCGCCCGCGCCGTGGTCACCGGGGTGAGCGCCGCCTCCGCGCCCGTCGAGGTCTACCGGGGGGTGGTCGAGGGCATCGCGCTCGCCTACGCCCGCATCGCCAGCCAGCTGCGCCAGGTCGCGCCCCAGCCCGAGCGGCTCTTCGCCGGCGGCAGCGTGACCTCGGACCACCCCGAGCTGCTCCAGGTCATGGCCGACGCCATGCGCACCCCCGTCACCCCGGTGCGGATCAAGCGCACCACGCTGCACGGCACCGCCCTGCTCGCGCTGGACCACCTCGCCCCGGGCGTGCGCCGGGCCCGGCCCGAGCGCGGCAAGGCGCTCGTGCCCGACTACAACCGCAAGCCCTACTACACCGAGCGCTTCCAGCGCTTCGAGCGGGTCTACGACGCGCTCTTCCGGTGAGCCGGCCCACCGCCCGCCCGCGCCGCGGGGACCCACCGGCGCGGTCGCTGGCCGACGACCTGAGGGCGCGCACCGACGACGAGCTCGTCGCCCTGCTGCGGGCCCGGCCCGACCTCGCCCGGCCCGCCCCCTCCGACGTCACCGCCCTCGCCGCCCGCGCGACGACGCGCACGAGCATCCAGCGGGCCCTCGAGGGGCTCGACCTCGCCCACCTGCAGGCCCTGGAGGCCGTCGTCGTCGGCGCCCCGACCGGGCCCGCCGAGGTGGCGACCCTGCTGGGCTGCCCACGTCGGCGGGCCGGTGAGCTCCTGGCGCGGCTGCGCGAGGTCGCGCTGTGCTGGGAGTCGCCGGAGGGCACGCGGCCCGCACGCCCCGTCGCCGACGTCGTGGGCGACCCGGCCGGACTCGGGCCGGTCCTGCCCGGCGTGCCCGAGGGCACCGCGCTGCAGACCGCCCTGGCCGGTCTCGACGCCCGGCAGCGTCAGGTCCTCGACGCCCTGACCTGGGGGCCGCCCGTCGGATCGCTGGCGCTGCCCGCCGACGACAGCCCCGCGCCGGGCTCGGTCGCCGCCGCGGGTCGCGCCCTGGTCGAGGCCGGGCTGCTCGCCCGCGCCGACGAGTCGCACGTCCAGCTGCCCCGGCAGGTGGCCCTGGCCCTGCGCGGCGGGCGCCTGCACCGGCACCCCGCCTGCGACCCCCCCTCCGTGGAGCACACCCTCCTGGACCCCGACGTCGTCGACGCCGCCGCCGGGGGGCGCGCGGCCGACCTCGTCGTCCTCGTCACCGAGGTCGTCGACCTGTGGGGCGCACGGCCCCCGCGCGTGCTGCGCACCGGCGGCCTGTCGGTCCGCGACCTGGGACGGCTGTCCACCCACCTGGAGGTCGGCACCCACGAGGCGGCCTGGCTGCTGGAGACCGCGCACGCCGCCGGCCTCGTCGGCGTCGACGACGGCGCACGCCGGTCGGCCGAGGACGCCGCCTGGGCGCCGACGGCCCGCGCGGACGACTGGCTCGAGGAGACGGCGGGCCGTCGGTGGGCCGAGCTCGCCCGCGCCTGGTGGACGACGTCCGCCGCACCCTCCCTCGTCGGCTCGGCCGAGGGTGGCGGGCGTGTCAACGCCCTGTCGACGCAGACCTCCTTCCCCCTCGCGCGGGTGCGGCGCCACGACGCCGTGGCCGCCCTCGCCGCGCTGCCCCCGGGAGCCGCACCGACCGAGGAGGGTCTCGCCGCCCTGCTGCGCTGGCGCCAGCCGCTGCGTGCCGGGCGCGCGGGCGAGGACCACGGCGTCGGCACGCCCGTCGCGCTGCGCGAGGCCGAGTGGGCCGGCGTCACCGCGCGCGGTGCGCTGTCCGCGCCCGGGCGCCTCGTCGTGGCGCGCGACGGCGAGGACCCCGTGTCCGCGGCCGCGGCGCTCATGGAGCCGCTCGTGCCTGCCGCGGTCGACCACGTCCTCCTCCAGGCCGACCTCACGGCCATCGCGCCCGGCCGGCTCGACGGCCCGGTCCGCGCGCTCATGCAGCTCGTCAGCGACGTGGAGTCACGGGGCGGGGCGACCGTCCACCGCTTCTCCGAGACCAGCGTGCGCCGCGCGCTGGACCTGGGCTGGACGAGCGGCCGGCTGCTCGGCGAGCTCGCCGCGGCCTCCCGGACCGGGGTGCCCCAGCCGCTGGACTACCTCGTCCGCGACGTCGCCCGCCGCCACGGCCAGGCCCGGGTGGGCTCCTGCGCTGCCTACCTGCGCTCGGACGACCCGGCCCTGCTCGACCGGGTGGAGCGGGACCGCGCCCTGGGCATGCTCCAGTGGCGGCGGGTCGCGCCCACCGTGCTCGTCTCGCCGGTGCCCGCGACGACCGTGCTGGACCTCCTGCGCGAGGAGCAGTACGGCCCGGTCGTCGAGGGGGGCGAGGGCGGCCTCGAGCTGGGCGCGGCGTCGGTGCGCCGGGCACCGGTGCGCCCGGTCGCGCCCGTGCACGTCAGCTCGGTCGACGACGACGTGGCGCGCCAGGTGGTGGCCCTGCTCCGGCGCGGTGAGGGGGTCCGCTCCGCCGGGCTCGACGAGGCCGGCACCCAGACCGACCCGATGGTGGTCACCGCCGTGCTGCGCGAGGCGGCCGTGGCCGGCGACGCCGTCTGGATCGGCTACGCCGACGAGGTGGGCGGGATCTCCACCCACCTCCTGCGGCCGGTCGCCGTCGAGGCCGGGCGGGTGCGGGCGGCCGTGGGCGACGGCGACGTCGTCCGGACCTTCCTGCTGCACCGGGTGACGCGCGTGCGCCCCGCGGACTGATCGCGGGGCGAACCGGTCAGAAGACGCGCACCCGGTCCTGCGGCGCGAGCCACAGGGCGTCGCCCTCGGTGGTGCCGAACGCCTCGTGGAAGGCGTCGACGTTGCGCACCGTGTTGGCCCGCAGGTCGGCCGGTGCGTGCGGGTCGACCGAGAGCAGGCGGCGGGCCTCCTCCTCGCGCGCGACCGAGCGCCAGACCGAGGCCCAGCCGAGGAAGAAGCGCTGCTC
>JASKZT010000345.1 GCA_030145965.1 Ornithinimicrobium sp. | reverse complement strand
CGACGATGCCGGCGAGGAGGCAGACGAGCCCCACCCGCGAGAGAACCAGCGGACGCATCGGAGCACCATAGGCCCGCCCACCGGCCAGGGGGAAATCCGCTGCTCGGGCGGTGTTCAGCCCCGGGCGCGGCCGAGGATCCAGTAGGCGCAGAAGTAGACCGACGTCGTGGGGAGCCCGCGCTCGCGGACGAGGTGGCGCCGGACGCGGGCCGCGAGGTCCTGCTCGCCGCTGACCCAGCCGTAGTCCGGGGCGGGCAGCGCCGCTGCCTGGAGAGCCTCGAGGAGGGCGTCGCCGGGGCGGCGGCCGTGGCGCTCGACGAGGGTCAGCGAACCGCGCTCGGGATGCGGGACCACGGGCAGGGCGCCGGGCTCGGTCTCGAGCAGGACGTGCAGCTCGGTGGCGGTGCCCCGGGCGGCCTCGACGATGCCGGCGATGGACGGGTAGGCCGTCTCGTCCCCGGCGATGACCTGGACCCCGGCCTCGGCGGGCGGGTGGTAGCAGGTCGTGCCGGTCTGCACCGCGAGCTCGTCGCCGGGAGCGGCGTCCCGGGCCCAGCGGGCGCCGGGGCCCTCGTCGACCTCGCCCTGCGGGTGCAGGACGACCTCGACGTCGAGCTCGGAGAGGCCGGGGCGGTGGCCGCGGACGGTGTACCAGCGCACGTCGGGACGCACGTCCTCGGGCAGCTCGCCGATGACCGGCCGCGGGTTGGGCCCGGTGACCTCGGACAGGTCGGGCAGCCGGGTGCCGGGGCGCGGCATGACGAGGCCGACGAACTCGTCGGGGCCGAAGGGCGCGTACCAGCCCGCCAGGCCGGGCACGTGCAGCGTGAGCCGGCGCAGCTGGGGCGAGACCCACGCCGCCGTGACGACCGTGGCGGGTGCGCAGGCGTGGACGGAGCGCTCGAGGGGCATCGCCGTCGTCCGGGCGTAGCCCTGGGTGGCCACGCGCTCGGCGACCTGGCGGGTGCCGCGGGCGTGGGTGGCGGTCAGGGGGGCGTTCACCGGTGGACCTCCAGCTGGGGAAGGGTCTGGGTCGCGGTACGGGCCGAGGTCGCGAGCTCGGGGGCGAGGCGCGGCGTGCTCGCGGTGCCCAGCACGTGCCCGACCGGGCGGTGGCGCCCGAGCGGGATGACGGACAGGTCACCGGTCGCCTCCTGCCACAGGACGCGGCAGGTGATGCCGAAGACGTCGCAGACGGTCTCGGCCGTCACGACCTCGCGCGGGTTGCCCTCGGCGATGACCCGGCCGCCGCGCATCGCGACGAGGTGGTCGGCGTAGCGGGCCGCCATCGCCAGGTCGTGCAGCACCATGACCACGGTCGTGCCGCGGTCGACCGACAGGTCGCGGGCGAGGTCGAGGACCTCCACCTGATGGGCGATGTCGAGGAAGCTCGTCGGCTCGTCCAGGAGCAGCAGGTCGGTGCGCTGGGCCAGGACCATCGCGATCCAGACCCGCTGGCGCTGGCCGCCCGAGAGCTCGGCCACCTCCCTGCTGACGAGGTGCGTGGTGCCGGTCAGCTCGAGCGCCTCGGCGACCACCTCGTCGTCCTCGTGGGTCCACTGGCGCAGCAGCCCGTGGTGCGGGTGGCGGCCCCGGGCGACGAGCTCGCCGACGGTGATGCCCTCGGGGACGACGGGGTGCTGGGGGAGCAGCGCCATCGCGCGCGCGACCTGCTTGGTCGGCATGCGGTGCACGTCGCGGTCGTCGAGCAGCACGCGGCCGTCGGTGGGGCGCAGGAGCCGGGACAGGCCGCGCAGGAGCGTCGACTTGCCGCAGCCGTTGGGCCCGACGACGGCGGTGACCTTGCCCTCGGGCACCTGCAGGTCGAGGCCGTGCACGATGGTCTGGTCGCCGTAGCCCAGGCTCAGGTTCTCGGCTCGGAGGACGGTCATGACGAAGCCCTTTCGCGGGTGAGGAGCCACAGCAGGAACGGGGCACCGATGAGGCCGGTGACGACGCCGACGGGCAGGTGGGCGTCGGGCAGCGCGTAGGCGCCCGCGTGGTCGGCCAGCACGACGACGACCGCGCCGACGAGGGCCGAGGCACCGATGGAGGCCCGCCCCCCGAGGAGGCGGCGCGCGATGGGGCCCGAGAGGAAGGCGACGAAGGAGATGGGGCCGCACACCGAGGTCGTCGTGGCCACGAGGAGGACGACGAGCAGCAGCGCGCGGGCGCGCACCATGCGCGGCGGCGCCCCGACGCCGGCGGCCAGGTCGTCGCCGAGCTCCACCAGGTGCAGCTCGCGGGCGGTGCCGAGCAGCAGGGGCAGGGCGAGGACCACGACGACGGCCAGGAGACCGGTCTGGCGCCAGGTCACGCCGGCGAGGCTGCCGGTCAGCCACACCATCGCCTCGTGCGCCCGGTAGACGTCGGCGCGCAGGAGGATCCAGTGCACGACCGAGGTGAGCATCGCCGACAGCGCGATGCCGACGAGGATCATCCGGGTCGGCCCGGCGCCGGGGCGGGACCCGGACAGGGTGAGCAGGGCCACCGCGACGAGGGAGGCGCCGACCAGCGCGGCGACCGTGACCGTCGCGCCGGTGCCGCCCAGGGCGACGAGGGTGAAGACCGCGGCCGCGCTCGCCCCCATCGT
>JASKZT010000292.1 GCA_030145965.1 Ornithinimicrobium sp. | reverse complement strand
ACCAGCCCCGACGGCAGCTCGGAGGCCATCGCCGAGACGAGGACGCGGTCGAAGGGCGCGGCGTCCGGCGCGCCCAGCACCCTCGGGTCGGCGACCCGCACCGTGGCCTGGCCCAGCCCGTCGCGCTCCAGCCTGCGGGCCGCGTCGGCCACGAGGTCGCCCTCCAGCTCCAGGCCGAGCACGCTGCCGCCCGGCCCGGTCAGGCGGGCCAGCACCGCGGTCGTCCAGCCCGACCCGCTGCCCACGTCGAGCACGCGGTGGCCGGGCCGCACGCCGAGCAGCTCGAGCATCGTGCGGACGGTGCTCGGCTGGGAGCACGTCGAGCCGTGGCCGAGCGCGACGGGCGCGTCGACTCCGGCGAGGTGGCGCACCGCGTCGGGCAGGTAGCCCGTGCGCGGCGTCGCGCGCATCGCCTCCTCCACGGACGGCCGGTCCATGCCGTCCACGCTAGGCCCGTGCAGGCGGGGTCGCGAGCCCCTCAGCCCAGCGCGGCGACGAGCGCCGGCAGGGCCTCGCCCGCGGTCGCCCGCCACACGTGGTCGGCCGCCTCGCTCACGGCGCTCTCGCGCGGGTTGACCTCCACGACCGGCACGCCGGCGGCGCCCGCCAGGTGCGGGACGGTCGCGGCGGGGTGCACGAGCCCGGAGGTGCCGACGACGAGCACGAGGTCGGCGGCCCTGGCCGCCTCGACCCCGGCGAGGAACTCCTCCTCGGGCAGCGCCTCCCCGAACCACACCACCGCGGGCCGCACCAGCCCGCCGCACGCGGGGCACGTCGGCGGGGCCAGCCGCTCCACCGGCCCGTCGACCTGCGGGTATGCCGCGTCGCTGGGTCGCGAGCAGACCGCGCATCGCAGCGTGAAGAGGCTGCCGTGGACGTGGGCGAGCACGTCGCTGCCCGCACGCTCGTGGAGGTCGTCGACGTTCTGCGTGACGACGCTGAGCTCGACCCCGTCACGCCGCTGCCACGACGCCACCGCCAGGTGCCCGGCGTGGGGCGCCGACCGGCGCACGAGCGAGGCGCGCCAGGCGTACCACGCCCAGACCTGCTCCGGGTCGGCCTGCCACGCCTGCGGCGTCGCCAGCTCCATCGGGTCGAACCTCTCCCACAGCCCGACCTGCACGTCGCGGAAGGTCGGCACGCCGGACTCGGCCGACATCCCCGCGCCGGTGAGCACGCACACGCGCCGGGCCGCGCGGGCCAGACGCACGACCTCCTCGGGCGGCCCCAGGTCCTCGCGGTGCGTCATACCCCTGGCCCCTCGCCCGCGTCGTGGACGAGCAGCGCGACCTGCACCCGGTTGGTCAGGCCGAGCTTGGCCAGGATGCTGGAGACGTGGGCCTTGACGGTGGGCACGCCGAGGTAGAGCTCGCGGGAGATCTCGGCGTTGGACCCGCCGCCGGCGACGGCGCGGGCCACCTGCAGCTCCCGCTCGGTGAGGGCGGCGAGGCGGCCGCGGGCCCGGTGGGCGCGCTCGGCCCCCGCCGCCCCGACCGCCACCACCGCTGCACCGCCGGACGACACCTGGTCGACGAGGAGCGCGGTCACCGACGGCGAGAGCGCGTGGTCGCCACCGGACACCTCGTGCACGGCGGCGACGAGCTTGTCCGGCGGGGTGTCCTTGAGGACGAAGCCACGGGCGCCCGAGCGCAGCGCCTCGACGACGTGGTCGTCGGCGTCGAACGTCGTCAGGACCAGCACCTTGGTCCCGGGGTAGGCCTGCAGCACCGCGCGGGTGGCGGCGAGGCCGTCGAGGCGCGACATGCGGATGTCCATGAGCACGACGTCGGGGCGGTGCAGGCCGACCAGCTCGACCGCCCGGTCGCCGTCGTCGCCCTCGGCGACGACGTCCACGCCGTCCGGCCCGCCCAGCATCATGCGCAGCCCCGCGCGCACGAGCGGGTCGTCGTCGACGATGACCACCCTCGGCCTGCCCTCACCCATCCGCCTTCTCCTGCTCCACCCAGGGCATCCACGCCCGCACCACGAAGTTCGCGACCTCGACGCCGGCCTCGAACGTCCCCCCGGCCAGCTGCACGCGCTCGGCCATCCCGGTCAGCCCGCGCCCGCCGGTGGGAAGGCTGTCGTCCTGGGCCGGGCGCACCGGGTTGCTGACCTCGATCGCCAGGCCCCGGCCGGGCTCGCCGTCGATCTGCACGGTGACCGGGCGGCCGTCGGAGTGCCGGCGCGCGTTGGTCAGCGACTCCTGCACGACCCGGTAGGCGTGACGCCCGGTGCTCGCCGGCAGCGACATCGACCGTCCCCACAGGAGCTCGTCGACGACGAGGCGCACCTCCTGCCCGCTGCTGGTGACCTCCGCGACGAGGGAGGGTATGCCGCTCAGCCCCGGCTGCGGCGCCTCGACCCGTGCGGCGGGCGCGTCGTCGCCCTCGCCGTCCTCGCGCAGCACGCCGAGCACCTCGCGCAGCTCCTCCAGCGCCTGGTGCGCGCCGGCCCGGACGACCTCCGCGGACTCGGCGCGCTCGTGGGCGGGCAGGTCGGTGCGGTGGGCCAGGACGCCGGCGTGCATGGCCACGAGCGAGAGCCGGTGGGCCAGCACGTCGTGCATCTCGCGGGCGATGCGGGCCCGCTCGGCCAGCTGGGCCTGGGAGACCCGGGCGGCCTGCTCGAGGTTGGCCGTCTCGGCCTGACGGCGCCAGCTGAGCACGAGCTCGCGGCGGGACCCGATGTTCCACCCGATGAGCACGGCCACGCCGTAGACGAGGAGGGCCACCACGGCGTAGACCACGCCGTCGATCATCCAGCCCTGCCCGGTCAGGCTCTGGCGGAACTCGGCCGGCGTCGTCCACGGCACGATCACGCGCTCGTGGAAGGAGCCCGCCAGCACACTGAGCGCGCCGAGCCACACGAGCGGCCACAGCCGCCGGCGCGTGGCCAGCGACACCACGGCGAGGAACGACGCCGCGACCGCCAGCACGGACACCGCCGACATCACCGTGGCGACCACCGCGATCGCCCCCGGTGCCCGACGGCGGAAGGCGACGAGCACGAGGGCCAGGTGCCCGACCAGCAGGTCCAGACCGAGGAGCGCCACGGCCACCGGCGCGTCGAGGTCGGACTCGACGTTGGCCAGCAGGGGGCCGACGTAGACGAGGAAGAACACCATGCCCACGACCCACGCCAGCCCCAGCCGCCAGACGTGGTCCCACGGCCGCAGCGGCTCGGGCTCACCGGCGGGGGGCACCGGGCGCGTCCTCGTGCCCGGGACCCGGACGCCGCGGTGGACGCGACGGGCGCGGTCGGGGGCAGGGGCGGGCGGCATGACGTCGATGCTAGGCGCGCCCCCGCCCGCCCCGCCTCGGCCGGGCGGCCGGTCGACCCCCTACTTTGGTCGGACACCGATCGGTGCAGGTCAGACCGGTGGCGGCGAGCGGCAGACGGACGGCCGATGCGCCCCCGATCCTCGGGCGGCGAGGGTGGAGCCCATGATCGAGATCCACGACCTGACCAAGCGCTACGGCGGGTTCACCGCCGTCGACGACATCTCCTTCACGGCCCGCACCGGCCGTGTCACCGGCTTCCTCGGCCCCAACGGCGCCGGGAAGTCCACCGCGATGCGGATGATGGTCGGCCTGACCACCCCCACCTCGGGCACCGCCCGGGTGCTCGGCCGCCCCTACCGCTCGCTGCCCACCCCCGCCCGCCACGTCGGCGTCATGCTGGACGCGACCGCCCAGCACGCCGGACGCACGGGGCGCGAGACGCTCGTGCTCGCCGCGGCGATGGCCGGTATGCCGCGCAGCGCGGTCGACACCTCCCTCGAGCGCGTCGGCCTGACGGCCCGCGAGGCCGAGCGGCGCGTCGGCAACTACTCCCTCGGCATGCGGCAGCGCCTCGGCCTGGCCGGCGCGCTGGTCGGCGACCCGCAGGTGCTCATCCTCGACGAGCCGGCCAACGGCCTGGACCCCGCCGGCATCCGCTGGATGCGTGGGCTGCTGCGCGACTACGCCGCCGACGGCGGCACCGTGCTGCTCAGCTCCCACCTGCTGCACGAGGTCGAGCAGATCGCCCAGGACCTCGTCATGATCGGCCGCGGCCGCATCGTGGCCCAGGGCACCAAGGACGAGCTGCTGCGCGCGGGCGGCACCGTCGTCGGCTCCCCCGAGCAGCACCGCCTCGGCGAGGCCCTGGCCCGCGCCGGTCACGAGGCGAGCGCCCGCCCCGAGGGCGGCATCCTCACGACGGCGACGGCCGAGCAGGTCGCGCAGCTGGCGCTGGACGAGCGGCTGCTCGTCACCGAGCTGCGCGCCGCCGGCGGCGGCGGCCTGGAGGAGATGTTCCTCCAGCTCACCGCCGACGACGCCCGCGAGCCGGCGGGGGCGGCGGCATGAGCTCGCGCGCGCCCGAGACGACCCGCACCACCGAGGAGGACCCCGTGACCACCACCACCGCCCCCGCCCGCGACCGGGCGGCGACCGAGCCGCCGCGTCTGGCCGACATCGGCGACGTGCCCTTCACCCGGCTGCTGTCCACAGAGCTGCGCAAGCTCGTCGACACCCGCGCGGGGCGATGGCTGCTCATCTCGATCGTCATCATCACCGCCCTGGCCATGGGCGTGACCCTGTGGGTCAACCGCGAGTCGGGCACCGGGATGATGACGCTGCTGGCCGCGGCCAACATCCCCCAGGCGCTGCTCGTGCCGATCCTGGGCATCATGTCCGCGGCCAACGAGTGGGGCCAGCGGACGGCGCTCATCACCTTCACCCAGGAGCCGCGCCGGCTGCGGGTCATGGCGGCCAAGGCCGTCGCCGCGGTCGTGCTGGGCCTGCTCGTGCTCGTCGTCAGCTCGGTGCTCGCCGTCGCCGCGCACGCCGGCTCGATGGCGGTCGCCGACGGCGGCAGCGTCGACCTCTGGGTCGGCTGGCCGATGGTCGTCAGCATGGTGCTCCTGCAGACCCTCGGCGTGCTCATGGGTGTCGCCTTCGGCGCGCTCTTCCTCAACGTGCCGCTCGGCATCGTGGCGTTCTTCCTCGTGCCGACGCTCTCGCCCCTGGTCTTCATGCTCACCTCGTGGCTGCGGGA
>JASKZT010000262.1 GCA_030145965.1 Ornithinimicrobium sp. | reverse complement strand
CGGGGCCCGGCCCGCGTCGTAGGCGGGCTTGAGCACCCGCTCGATGATCTCCAGCCGCTCGTCGAAGGGCAGGAACGCCGACTTCATCGCGTTGACCGCGACCCGGCGCAGGTCCTGGCCGGTCCACCCGGCCCGCTCGACGAGCAGGGACGCCTCCCGGCGCATCGACGTGGCGCTCATCAGCCGGTTGTCGGTGTTCAGCGTGACCCGGAAGTGCAGGTCCTTGAGCAGCGTCAGGGGGTGGCTCTCCACCGACTCCGCCGCCCCGGTCTGCACGTTGCTGCTCGGGCACATCTCCAGCGGGATGCGCCGGTCGCGCACGTAGGCGGCCAGCGGTCCCAGCTCGAACGCGCCCGGGTCTGCGGCCGCGCGCGCCAGCGCGGCGGGCAGGTCCTGGGTCACCGGGGCGCCGTCGAGGCGGATGTCGTCGACGATCCGCACGCCGTGGCCCAGCCGCTCCGCGCCGCACCACTGGATGGCCTCCCAGATGCTCGGCAGCCCGAAGGCCTCGCCGGCGTGGATGGTGAAGTGGAAGTTCTCCTGGCGCAGGTACTCGAACGCCGCGAGGTGCCGGGTCGGGGGGAAGCCGTCCTCCGCGCCGGCGATGTCGAAGCCGGCGACCTCGTGGTCGCGGTGGCGCACGGCGAGCTCGGCGATCTCGCGGGAGCGGGCGGCGTGGCGCATCGCGGTCAGCAGCGCCCGGACCCGGATCTGGCGGCCGGAGGAGGCGGCCTCCTGCTCGCCCTCGCGGAAGCCGGTGTTGACCGCCTCGACCACCTGGTCGGGGCCGAGCCCGGCGAGCAGGTGCTGCTCGGGGGCGTAGCGCACCTCGGCGTAGACCACGCCGTCGGCCGCCAGGTCCACGACGCACTCGCGGGCGACGCGGACCAGGGCCTCCCGGGTCTGCATGACGCCGACCGTGTGCTCGAAGGTCTGCAGGTAGCGCACGAGAGAGCCGGAGTCGGCCGACTCGGCGAACCACCGCTCGAGGGCGCCGACCTCGTCGGCCGGCAGCGCCGCATACCCCTGCTCGCGGGCGAGGTCGAGCACCGTGGCGGGGCGGACCCCGCCGTCGAGGTGGTCGTGCAGCAGGACCGCGGGCAGGTCGGCAAGGGGCAGCGCCGGCCCGCCGGCCCCCGCCTCAGACCGCGGCGACGTCACGGTTGGCCCCGCCGGTGGTGAAGGCGGGGGCGCAGACGGCGATGTAGTCGGCGCCCGAGGCACCGACGGAGTAGCGGACCCACTCCCCCGCCCGGGTGAGCATGACCTCCCCCGCGGTGACGCTCGTCGTGCCCGCCTCGTGCTCGACGACGAGCTCGCCGGCCAGCACGTAGGTCACCTCGTCGAAGACGGGTCGCTGACCGATCTCGTCCCAGCCCGGAGGAGCCGTCATCCGTGCGACGGAGACCTCCGCCTGGCCGGTGCTCGCGACTCCCACGAACTCCTGGATGAGCTTCTCCCCGACACCGGCGACACGCACCGGCTGCAGCTTCGTTGCCATGGGGCCGATCATAGGAGGCGAAACCGGGAATCCCCTGACCGCCGTGCCCCCGCGCGGCTGCGGTCCGGTCCCGGCCCCCGCCTAGCATGGGGACCATGGCCACCACCTACTCCCCCGGGTCCACCCTGACCGTCCAGGACGTCGCCGACCTGATCGACCACGCCCTCCTCAGGCCCGAGCTCACGCCCGCCGAGGTCGAGCGGTCCTGCCGCGAGCTGGCGGAGCAGCGCATCTGGTCGGTCTGCGTGCGCCCGAGCGACGTCGCGCTCGCCGCCGCCGCGGTCGAGGACGGCCCCACCCGCGTGTGCACGGTCATCGGCTTCCCCCACGGCACGACCACGACGTCGACCAAGGTCGCCGAGTCGCGCCAGGCGCTGGCCGACGGCGCCACCGAGCTGGACATGGTGCTCACCATCGGCCGCCTGCGCGGCGGCGACCTCGACGCGGTGCGCGAGGACATCGCGGCCGTCGTCGAGGTGGGCCACGCGGCGGGTGCGCTGGTGAAGGTGATCTTCGAGACCGCGCTGCTCGACGACGACCAGATCCGGGCGGCCTGCCGGGCCACCGAGGAGGCGGGCGCCGACTTCGTCAAGACCTCCACGGGCTTCGCCGGCGGCGGCGCGACCCTGCCGCACGTGCGGCTCATGCGCGCCAGCACCGGAGCCGGCGTGCAGGTCAAGGCCTCCGGCGGCGTCCGCGACATCGACACCCTCCTCGCGATGTGCGCCGAGGGCGTGACCCGCATCGGCACCTCCTCGACCGAGGCGCTGCTCGCCGGCGCCCGGGAGCGCGAGGCGGCCGGCGCGCTCGTCGTGCCCGAGCCCGGTGGCGACGTCGCGTCCGCCGAGGGCAGCGGCTACTGACGCCGGGCGGACGGGGCCGGGCCCCGTCCGCCCGGAACGCCGACCGGCTCAGGCGATGCGGTCGATCACGATGTCGCGGGCGGTGACCTTCTCGGCGGTGCCGACCTCCCAGGCGCCCTCGAGCGCCTGCACCGCACGGTCGAACCTCGCGGGCGTGTCGGTGTGCAGCGTCAGCAGCGGCTGGCCGGCGCGCACCTCGTCGCCGGGCTTGGCATGCAGCTCGATGCCGGCCGCCGCCTGCACGGGGTCCTCCTTGCGGGCGCGGCCCGCGCCGAGCCGCCAGGCGGAGACGCCGACGGCGAGGGCGTCGAGGCGGGTGAGCACGCCGTGGGCGTCGGCGGCGACGACGTGGGTCTCCCTGGCGGTGGGCATCGGGGCGTCGGGGTCGCCGCCCTGCGCCGCGATCATCCGGCGCCACACGTCCATCGCGCGGCCGTCGGCGAGGGCGTCGGCGGGGTCGACGTCCGTGACGCCGGCGCCGGCGATCATCTCGCGGGCCAGGGCGACGGTGAGGTCGACGACGTCCTGGGGCCCGCCGCCGGCGAGCACCTCGACGGACTCGCGGACCTCGAGGCCGTTGCCGGCCGTCAGCCCGAGGGGCGTCGACATGTCGGTGAGGAGGGCGACCGTGCGCACGCCTGCGTCGTTGCCGAGGGCGACCATCGTCTCGGCGAGCTCGCGGGCGTCGGCCTCGGTCTTCATGAAGGCGCCGGAGCCGACCTTGACGTCGAG
>JASKZT010000197.1 GCA_030145965.1 Ornithinimicrobium sp. | reverse complement strand
GCTCGAGGAGGCCACCGTCGCCCAGCTGCGACGGCTGCGCCCGGAGGAGGTCGTCGTCCTCGGCGGGTCCCTGACGGTCTCCGACACGGTCGCCCAGGAGGCCGCCACCTTCAGCACGAGCGGCACCTACCGCCGGCTCGGCGGCGCGGACCGCTACGAGGTGATGGCGGCGGTGGCCGGGCAGTTCCCCGCCGGCCGCGGCCCCGCCTACGTCGCCTCGGGCGAGACCTTCGCCGACGCCCTCGTCGGGGCGGCGCTGGCCGGCGGGCTGCGGGGCGTGCCCATCGTCCTCACGCCCAACCGGGAGAAGCTGCACACGTCCACGGCGGCGGCGCTGACGCGCCAGGCCCCGCGGTCCATCCACGTGCTCGGCGGGCCGCGGTCGGTGACCGAGACGACCTTCGGCCAGCTCTCGGCCTACCTGCGGTAGCCGGGCGGCGTCAGGGCACGAGGAGGAGCTTGCCGGTGGTGCGGCCGCCCTCGAGGTCCTCGTGCGCGCGGCGCGCCTCGCCGAGCGGGTAGCGGCCGCCGACGCGCACCTGGAGGCTGCCGTCGGCGACGGCGCCCAGCACCTCGCGCGCGCGCCACAGCAGCTCCTCCCGGTCCGCGGCGTAGTGGGCCAGCGAGGGACGGGTGAGGAAGAGGGAACCGCCCGCGTTGAGCCGCTGCGGGTCGACCGGCGGCACCGGGCCGCTCGCGGCGCCGAAGAGCACCATGGTGCCCCGCGGGCGCAGCACCGACAGGCCGGCCTCGAAGGTGTCGGCGCCGACCCCGTCGTAGACGACGTGGACGCCCTCGCCACCGGTGAGCCGGTCCACCTCGGCGGCCAGGTCGACGTCGCGGTAGAGCACGGTCTCGGCGGCGCCGTGGGCGCGGGCCAGCTCGGCCTTCTCGGACGAGCCGACGGTGCCGATGACGCGCACGCCGCGGTCGCGCAGCATCTGGCACAGCAGCAGGCCGACGCCGCCGGCCGCGGCGGTGACGACCGCGGTCTGCCCCTCCCCGGCCCGGAAGGTCGAGGTCACGAGGTAGTGGGCGGTCATGCCCTGGAGCATCGCCGCCGCGGCGAGGTCGAGACCCAGCCCGTCGGGCACCGGGACCAGGCGGTCGGCGGGCACCAGGGCCTGCTCGGCGTAGCCGGTCCCGGCGACCATCGCCCACGCGACCCGGTCGCCCGGCACGAGGCCGGTGACACCCTCGCCGACGGCGGAGACGGTGCCGGCGCCCTCGTTGCCGCCCACGAAGGGCAGCGGGCGGGGGTAGACGCCGCTGCGTTGGTAGACGTCGATGAAGTTCACGCCGCCGGCGGCGAGGTCGACGCGGACCTCGCCGGGGCCGGGCTCGGGCGACTCGCGCTCGACGAGGGTGAGGGCCTCGGGCCCTCCGGGCTGCTCCACGATGACGGCACGCATGGGGTCGACCCTAGTCCCGCTCGTGCACGGGGACGCCGGCGAGGTGCACCGAGCGGACGCGGCCGCGCAGCCCTTCCAGGTCGTCGAAGGCGCCGTCGAGGACGACGACGTCACCGACCTTGCCGGGCTCGAGGCTGCCGTGGTCTGCCTCGACGCCCAGCAGCCGCGCCGCCGAGAGGGTCGTGGCCTCCCAGGCCGACTGCGCGCCCATACCGAGCCCGGCCATGAGGCGCACCTCCTCGAGGTTGGTGCCGTGCACGCCGACGCCGGAGTCGGTGCCCATCGCGACCTTCACGCCCGCCTCGACGGCCCGGCGGAAGGAGTCGTCGTGGACCTCGGCCACCATCCGGGCCTTGGCGAGGACCCGGTCGGAGATCGCCCCGCCCGCCTCGGCCTGGGCGAGGACCGCCCGGGGGGCCGACAGGGTCGGCACGAGCCAGGTGCCGTGCTCGAGCATGAGGTCGATCGCCTCGTCGTCGAGGTAGATCCCGTGCTCGATCGAGCGGATGCCGCCGCGGACGGCGGTCTTGATGCCGTCCGTGGCCTGGGCGTGCGCCATGACGTAGAGGCCGGCCGCGGACGCCTCGGTGACGAGCGCGGCGATCTCGTCGTCGCGGAAGTGACCGTGCAGGGGGTTGCTCAGCGGCGACAGGACGCCGCCGCTCGTGGCGACCTTGATGACGTCGGCGCCGGCGCGGACGAGCTCGCGGACCCGCTTGCGCATCTCCTCCGGCCCGTCGACGACCGGGCCCGGCGTGCCCGGGTGGGTCGGCATGATGCCGAGCTCGGCGCCGCAGACGTGCCAGTCGTCGCCGTGCCCGCCGGTCTGGCTCAGCATGGCGATGGCGATCTGCATGCGCGGCCCGGGCGTGAGGCCGCGCCGCACCGCCTCGGCGACGCCCAGGTCGGCGCCGCCGGCGTCGCGGACCCAGGTGATGCCGGTCTCCAGCGTCGCGCGCATGCGGTGCACGGCCTGGAAGAACGGCAGCGAGAACGGCGTCTGCAGGACCCGCATGAGGTCGGGCTGCTCGATCATCACGTGGACGTGGCAGTCGAAGAGCCCGGGCAGGACGGTCGCGCCGGCGCAGTCGACGACCTCGTCGGCGTCGACCTGCAGCCCGGCGCCGACCTCGGCGACCCGGCCGTCGACCACGTGGACGTCAGCGGGCGCGGGTGCGGCGCCGGTGCCGTCGAGGACCGTACCGCCGCGGAAGAGGGTGCTCGTCATGGGCCCACCGTATGCGGTGCGAGGACCGTCGGGCGGGACTACAGTTCCCGGGTGTCCGTGACCGCCCCCGCCCCGGCTGCCGGGGTGCGCAGCCCGTGGCCCGCGCTGTGGGCCCTCGTCATCGGGTTCTTCATGATCCTGGTGGACTCCACGATCGTCTCGGTCGCCACCCCCTCGCTCATCCAGGCGTTCGACGCCGAGGTCGACGAGGTGCTCTGGGTCACCTCCGCCTACCTCCTCGCCTACGCCGTGCCGCTCCTCGTGACCGGGCGTCTCGGGGACCGGGTCGGGCCGCGCCGCGTCTACCTCGTCGGCCTGACCGTCTTCACCCTCGCCTCGCTGTGGTGCGGCCTGTCCGGCGAGCTGGGCCTGGGCATCGGCGGCCTCGTCGCCGCGCGGGCGGTCCAGGGCCTGGGCGCCTCGATGATGACGCCGCAGACGATGTCGGTGATCACCCGCACGTTCCCGGCCGAGCGGCGCGGGCAGGCGATGGCGCTGTGGGGCGCGACCGCGGGCGTGGCGACCCTCGTCGGTCCGCTCGTGGGCGGCCTGCTCATCGACTCCCTCGGGTGGGAGTGGATCTTCTTCGTCAACGTGCCGGTCGGGGTCGTGGGGCTGGTGCTCGCCGCGCGGCTCGTGCCCCGTCTCGAGACGCGGGTGCACCGCTTCGACCTGCTCGGGGTCCTGCTGAGCGCCGTCGGCCTCTTCTGCGCGGTCTTCGCGATCCAGGAGGGCCAGAACTTCGGGTGGGGCCGGATCTGGGGGCCGGTCAGCGTGCCCGCGCTGCTCGTGACGGGCGTGGCGCTGCTCGTGGCCTTCGTCTGGTGGCAGGCCCGCACGCCGGAGGACCCCCTGGTGCCGCTGTCGCTCTTCTCCGACCGCAACTTCTCCCTGGCCACCGGCGCGATCATGACGATGGGCTTCACGGTCACCGCGCTGTTCTTCCCGTTCTACATCTGGGCCCAGGACGTGCGAGGCCTCTCCCCCACGGCGGCCGCGCTGCTCATGGCGCCGTCCTCGATCATGTCGCTCGTGCTGGCCCCGCTCGCGGGGCACCTGACCGACCGCGTGCACCCTCGCACCCTCGTGGCGTCGGGCACCACGCTCCTGGCCGCCGCCATCTTCCTGCTCACCCGCGTCATGACCCCCGAGGCGCCGCTGTGGCAGGCGGTCGTCGCGTCCTTCCTCATGGGGGTGGCCAACCCGCTCATCTGGGGGCCGCTGTCGACGACCGCGACCCGCAACCTGCCGATGGACCGCGCCGGGGCCGGCTCCGGGGTCTACAACACGACCCGGCAGCTGGGTGCCGTCCTCGGCAGCGCGACGATCGCGGTGCTCATGCAGTGGCGGATCACGGCCAACCTCGGTGGTGGCAGCGGGACCGCGGCCGCGCCGGGCGGCGGCTCCGGCGGGGTGCTGCCTCCGGAGGCCGCGGAGGGTCTGTCCCGCGCCATGGCGGAGGCGCTGCTGCTGCCGGCCGTGGTCATCCTCACCGGTGCCCTGCTCGCGCTCTTCTTCCAGCGGCCGAGGCACCTGTCCGGTGACGGCCGACGCTGACGTCCCGCGCGCCGTCGACGTCCTCGTCGTCGGCGCCGGCCAGGCCGGGCTGTCGGCGGCCTACCACCTGCAGCGCCGCGGCCTCGTCCCGCTCGGGCAGGCCGTGCCGCCGGGCGGTCCTGGCACCTACGCCGTCCTCGACGCCGAGGAGGGCCCCGGCGGCGCCTGGCGGCACCGGTGGCGCTCCCTGCGGATGGCGACCGTCAACGGCATCAGCGAGCTGCCCGGGATGCCGACGCCCGACGTGGACCCGTGCGAGCCGAGCGCCGACTTCGTCACCCGTTACTTCGCCGACTACGAGGAGCGGCTGGCCCTCGCCGTGGTGCGGCCGGTCCGGGTGTCCCGCGTGGAGCGGGAGGACGCAGACCCGCGCGGCCGGCTGCGGGTCCGGTCCTCGTCCGGCACGTGGTCGACCCGTGTCCTCGTCAACGCGACCGGCACCTGGACCCGCCCCTTCTGGCCTCTCTACCCCGGCCGCGACACCTTCCGCGGCCGGCAGCTGCACGTCGCCGACTACGTCTCCGCCGAGGAGCTGCGGGGCCGGCACGTCGTGGTCGTGGGCGGCGGCATCTCCGCCGTGCAGCTGCTGGAGGAGATCTCGCGGGTGACGACCACCAGCTGGTTCACCCGGCGCGAGCCGGTGTGGCGCGACACCCCCTTCGACGCCGAGGCCGGCCGCGCGGCCGTGGCGATGGTCGAGGACCGGGTGGCCCGGGGCCTGCCGCCCCTGAGCGTCGTCTCGGTGACGGGCCTGCTGCGGACGCCGTCGCTGCGGGAGGCCGCGGCGCGCGGGGTGCTCGACCGCCGGCCGATGTTCACCGAGATCGTGCCCGAGGGGGTGCGGCAGGCCGACGGCACGGTCCTGCGCGCGGAGGTCATCCTCTGGGCCACGGGCTTCCGCGCCGCCCTGGACCATCTCGCGCCGCTGCACCTGCGCGGGCCGGGCGGCGGCATCGCCATGGACGGCACCCGGGTCGCCGACGAGCCGCGCGTCCACCTCGTCGGCTACGGCCCGTCCTCCTCGACCATCGGCGCCAACCGGGCCGGGCGTGCTGCCGCCCGGGACATCCTGGGGCTGCTGGCGGGCTGGGCCGGGCGCTCCTCGCGCGACTTAGCGGTCCAGGACCCCACCACAGGGGACCCCGCGCGCCTCTGCCGTGCGCCCCCACGCCGCGCGGGAGACCCTGAGGGAGGCCCGACCCGACGACGTGAGGTCATCTCCATGTGGTTCGACTCCTGGTCCGCGGTCCTGCGCATCCTGCTGGTGGGCACCGCCTCCTACGCCGCGCTGGTGCTCCTCCTGCGGCTCGCGGGCAAACGGCTCCTTGCCAAGCTCAACGCCTTCGACCTGGTGGCGACCATCGC
>JASKZT010000179.1 GCA_030145965.1 Ornithinimicrobium sp. | reverse complement strand
GTCGTCCTGCTGGCTCATCGCGGACCTCCTCGTCGTGGCCCCCCGGATGGGGGCGTGGGGCTCACTCTCCCGAGGCCGACCGCCGCGCGCAACCGCGGGTGGTGGCCCTCTCGGGCTCAGCCCGGTGAGCGGACCGACCAGGGCGAGCCCCAGGCCACGAAGGCTCCGGCCAGCGGCTCGCCGGAGCCGTGGGCGGCCCCGGCGAGGGCCTCGTCCACCTCCTGGCCCGCGGCGAGCGCCCGGTGGTAGCGCGCCATGACGTCGGCCGCCGTCGGGTCGGGCACCCGGCACGGGGAGGCGACGACGCTGCCCACCCCCAGCGAGAGCAGTCCGCTGGCCAGCCCCAGCGAGGCGGACCCGCCGCGCGCCCGGGTCCGGCCGGCGTCGCAGGCCGAGACCACCACGTGCGAGGCGACCCGCGCCACCCGCTCGAGGTCGGCGAGGTAGAGCGGGCCGTCCTGCAGCCACAGCGAGGAGAAGAGCGGGCCGTCGGAGCGGTGCGTCCCGTGGGCGGCCACGTGGACGACGTCGCTGGAGGCGAGCGCGTCCTCGACGTCCGCGGACGACGCGAGGCCGCGGGGTCCCGCCGCCGCCCACGCCGAGGCGACCGAGGTGCCCTCCTCCAGCGCCAGTGGCAGGCGCGGCCCGGCGAGCGCCGCGACGGTCGGCCGTGGGACGCCACCGGCGCCGCGCACCCACGCCCCGAGGCTAGGGGTCACGGTCGTCGGCCGCCCCCCGCGGGAGGGCAGGACCCCCCACGGCACCGGCGCCAGGGTGGGCGAGGGCACGACGACCAGTCGCCCGTCGACGCCGAGAGGGGCGAGGACGTGCTCGTCGAGGGCGGCGGCGGACCGGCGCAGGGACGCCTCGACGACCTCGCCCATCGGCCCGGCCGCGACCCGCACGCGACCCTCGAGGTCGGCCGACAGGCGAGCGACCAGCTCGTGGACGTCGCGCACGGGCCCGAGGTGGACCCAGCGCGTCCGGCCGCCCGACAGCACGGCGGCGCACAGGTGCTGCCGGTGCTCGACGAAGGAGACGGCGGCGGCCCCGCGGGCGGCGAGCTCGTCCCGCACCCGCGGCAGCGGGACCGCGGCCCCGCGCGCGGCGACGGCACGGCCGCCGCTCGCCCAGGAGGCCGTCGCCACCTGGCGCTCCAGCGTGCGGATGCGGTCCTCGATCTCGCCGGCGCGCTCCGGCTCGTCGCGCAGCTGCTGCTCGAGCTGGCGCAGCAGGGTGACGCGGTGGGCCTGCTCCGGGTCGGCAGGAGGTCGGACGGCGGGGCTGCGGGTGGCGACGTCGTGCCAGCGCTCGACCGCCGCCAGCCGCCGGGACGGCCGGTCGCCGGCGAGGTCGAGGTCGAGCGTGGCCAGGTCGCGGGCCTGGGTGGCCAGGACGGCCCGCAGCTCGAGGCTGGCGCTGCCCTGCAGCGCGGCCGTCAGGTCCCGCAGCGCGACCCCCACGTGCCGCCGCGCCCCGCTCGCGTCGCCGCCGGCACGGGCGGCCTCGCCCGCCACGACCCGCGCCCGCATCCGGGTGGACAGCGACCCCGTCCGGGCGACGTCGGCGACGCAGGAGGCCAACGCCTCGGTCGCCTCGGCGTGCCGGCCGGCGCGCGAGAGCGCCTCGGCGCTCAGCAGCCGCGCGAGGTCGCCCGCGACGTGGTCGCCGTCCTCGTCGAACTGCGCCGCCAGGGCCCGCCCACGACCGGCCACGCGACCGGGGGCGGAGCCGGTCAGCAGGCGGGCCGTCAGCTGGACCAGCACCGCCCGCCGGCGCATCCCGGGCGCGTCGGCCCTGCCGAGCGCACGGGCCGCGCGCGTGGCGCTGGCCAGGGCGGCCTCATGGTCACCGAGCAGGAGCTGGCCCTGCGCGAGGTCGACCAGCGTCTCCCCGGCCTGGAGGCGCTGTCCCTCCGACGACGCCGCGCTGACGGACCGCCGGAGCAGCTCGACCCCCTCCTCGACGAGCCCGGCCTCGAGGAGGACGAGCGCGCGCCCGTGCCAGGCCGGTGCCCTGGAGATGTCAGCGGGCAGCCGGTCCGCCTCGAGCATGAGCCGCAGGGCGCCGGGCAGGTCGCCCTCGGCGAACGCCACGAGGCCGAGGTGGTGCCGGGCCATGAACTCCTGCCTCGGCAGGTCGTGAGAGGCGGCGAGCTCGGCGGCGGCGGCGAAGTCGGCCGCCGCGCCCTCGACGTCGGGCAGGTCCAGGCGCAGGTAGCCGCGGTTGTTGATGACGTTGAACCGCTCCAGCGGGCCCAGCGAGTCCAGGTCGACGACGGCCAGGTCCAGCTCGGCCAGGGCCGGCCGCGGATGGCCGGCCCGGGAGTGCAGGTAGGACAGCTGGGAGCGGCACAGGGCGCGCAGCGCCCGACGCACGTCCTCGGTCGAGGCGTCCTCGGCCGCGGCCAGGGCCGCGCGTGCGAGGGGCAGGGCGACCGCGGGTCCCCGGCGCTGGGTGACGGCGGTGCTCAGCGACAGCTGCACCCGGACCCACGCCTCGAGCGCGCTGGCCGGTCCCCGGCCGTAGGAGGGGAAGGGCTCTTCCCCGTCCGCCCCGCGCCCGGGCGCACCCGCTGCCCGGCCGGTGGCGAGGGCGTCCAGCGCCCGACGCAGCAGCCGCTCCGCCGCCGCCGGCCGCAGCGCCCCGTTGGCGGCGCGGCCCTGCTCGTACAGCGTGGCGACCCCGGCGGGCACGGGGGCGTCCGACGACGGCGTCATGCCCCCGAACCTACCGGCGAGGGCTCACAGGCCGAACTGCGGCGTCACCACCGGACGCCCGTCGGCGGGGCGGACGAGCAGGTGCACGAGGGTGCGGGGAAGGTCGGGCAGCGCGAAGCGCCCGTCCTCGTCGGCGGTCGTGCGCCGGGGCTCCGGACCGGGACCCAGGTCGAGCTCGACCTCGGCGCGCCCGCACGTGAGCCAGCCGTCGACCCGGGCGCGACCCGGCCCCTCTCTCGTGACGGTCACCATGATGGTCAGGGCGTCCGTGCTCCACATGACGGTGGTCGCCTCGGTCGGCTCCTGCGTCGTCGCGGACCGTGCGACGAGCGCGGGCTGGGACGTCAGCTCGGCCACCTCGGCCTGCAGCGCCTGCACGGTGAGGGCGAAGGTGATGCGCTCCACCAGCCCCCGCGGGCAGGGGTCGACGCGAGCAGCGACCTCGCGCAGCTCTCGCAGGATCGCCTCGTCCGTCGCGTCCAGCGGCTCGGTCCCGGTCTCCTCCACGCTCACGCCCCCGCCCACGACGGGTCGGCGTCCAGCGTGCGTCGAAGCTTGTCCAGGCACCTGCCGCGGGTGGGGCCGATGCTGCCCCGCGGCATGCCCAGCGCCGCCGACACCTGGTCGTAGTCGGGTCGGTCGACGAAGGCGACGAGACGCAGCAGCGCCCGGCAGCGTTCGGACAGCTCGCCGACCGCGTTCCACAGGGCCTGCTGGCGCTCGGTGAGGATGGTCAGGCTCTCCGGGTCCTCGACGTGCGTGCCGGGGTCCACGGTGCCGGTCTCGTCGTAGCTGTCCCGTCGGGCGGAGCGCCCGTCGCGCCAGGCCTGGCGCTTGACCGCGACGACGAGCCAGCCGAGCACGGCGAGCGGCTCGCGCACGTCGTCGGCGTGGTCGACCAGCCGGAGCCACACCTCCTGGACGACGTCCTCGGCGGCGTGCGGTGCGCTGCCGTGCGCGCGGGCCACCTGCCAGAGCAGGGGGGTGAGCAGCGCGACGAGCTCCCCCATCGCCTGCGGGCGGCCTGCGCGGTAGTCGGAGAAGAGCTCCCCGGCCCGCTGGGCGAGCGGGGGCCCGACGGTCCCCGTCCGTCCGGGCCCGCTCACGTGCCGGCGCCCGTCGTCGACCCGGTGGTGCTGCCGCCCCCCGGCTGCACCTCCTGGCCGCCCATGTAGCCACCCTTGCCCTCGAGCGTCCCGCCGTCGTCGACGGTGAGGTCACCGGTGTCTGCCGGCACGACCTGCGCGTCGACCTGCTGCACCTCGTCCTCGACCGGCTCCGGCGTCCCTGCGTTCTTCCTGGCCATCTCGGTCCTTCTTCCCTGCTGTGCCGTGTCCGGCCAGCGTAGTCCTGACGGTGTGCCAGAGACAGGGGTGCGCGGTCAGATACCTGCGCCGGGACGGCGGACGCGCGGCGCGCCCCGAGGGGCACGCCGCGCGTCAGGAGGTCGAGGGGTCAGGCCAGGCCGGGGAACCAGATCGCGATCTCGCGGGCGGCCGACTCCGGGGAGTCTGAGCCGTGGACGATGTTCTGCTGCACCGACAGGCCCCAGTCGCGGCCGAGGTCGCCCCGGATGGTGCCTGGGGCGGCGGCGGTCGGGTCGGTGGCGCCGGCCAGGGACCGGAAGCCGGGGATGCACCCGTGGCCCTCGACGACGGCGGCCGTCACCGGGCCGGAGGACATGAACTCCAGGAGCGGCTCGTAGAAGGGCTTGCCCTCGTGCTCGGCGTAGTGGGCCGCGAGCTGCTCGCCGGTGGGGGTGGTCACGGCGAGCGCGACGAGGGTGTAGCCCTTGGCCTCGATGCGGCGCAGCACCTCGCCGGACAGGCCACGGCGGTAGCCGTCGGGCTTGACGAGGACGAGGGAGCGTTCGGTCTGCGGGGTGTCGGTCACGGTCCCCAGCGTAGCCAGGGCCCGCGGGCGGCCTCCCTCACGCCTCCAGGACCCCGAGGCCGAGGAGGGCGAAGAGCACGAGCGCGAGCACGATCCGGTAGACCATGAACGGGGTGAAGGTGTGCGTCGTGATGTAGCGCATGAACCAGGCGATCACGGCATACCCGACCACGAAGGCGAGGACCGTGGCGACGATGATCGAGCCCCACGCCGTGCCCGAGCCGCTCGCGTCGCCGCTCACGACCTTGACCAGCTGGAGCCCGCCGGAGGCGAGCACCGCCGGGATGGCCAGCAGGAAGGAGTAGCGGGCCGCCGCCTCGCGGGTGTAGCCCATGAAGAGGCCGCCGGCGATCGTGCCGCCGCTGCGGGAGACGCCGGGGACGAGGGCCAGCGCCTGCCAGAGGCCGAAGAACAGGCCGTGCCTCCAGGTCATCTCGGTCAGCTCGCGGCGCTGCCGGCCGTAGCGCTCGGCCGCGAGGATGACGAAGGCGAAGACGAGCAGCATCGTCGCGGTGATCCACAGGCTGCGGAACTCCGCCTCGATCCAGTCCTGCAGCAGCAGCCCGAGCACGCCGATCGGGACCGTGCCGACGATGACCCACCAGCCCAGGAGCGCGTCGGGGTCCCTGCGGGGCACGCGGCCGACGAGGGAGGCGCACCAGGCCCGGACGATCCGGACGATGTCGCGCCAGAAGTAGACGAGGACGGCCGCCTCCGTGCCCAGCTGGGAGATCGCGGTGAAGGCGGCGCCCGGGTCCTCGGCCCCCATGAGGCGCCCGACGATCGAGACGTGGGCGCTGGAGGAGATGGGCAGGAACTCGGTCAGCCCCTGGACGAGGCCGAGGACGATCGCGGTCAGGAGGTCCACAGGGCGCGCTGCTCCTCGGTCGTGGGGACGGTGGCGGGTCGGGGGCCCTGGGGCGGCACGCCGCTCATGCGGCGCCGGCCCGGGCACGGTCGGCGTCGATGCGCAGGCCGTTGGTCAGGCACAGCCACCACAGGAGGCCGAAGATGAGGCCGACGACGACCATCGCCGGCAGCGCGACCGCGCTGGCGACCGTGAGGACCTGGCACAGCCAGCCCAGGTAGATGCCGGCGCGCGAGCGCATCGCGCCCGCCGCCACGAGGCAGAGGACCGCCAGCGCCGAGCCGCCCCACAGGAGCACGCCGCCGTCGCCCTCCCCGAGCGCGCGCTCGAGCTGCCAGGCGACGAGGGCGCCGAAGAAGACGGACAGGGCCTGACCGAGCAGGGTGGCGCCGCACAGCCGACGGGTGATCTGGCCGGGGCGGCGGGGCACGGGCGCACGTCGCGGTTCGGGGGAGGTCACCGGGGAAGTGTCCCAGACCCCGGAGCAGCACCTTCCCAGGCCCACCGCATACCCTGGGGCCTCACGTCCGCCGGAGCCGCTGAGGCTCCCCGTGCCGAGCCAGGAGCAGCCGTGCCCCGACCTGACCGCGCCCCGACCTCCGACCGCGCCACGAAGGTGGCCCAGATCCAGAAGGCCAACTCGGCGGCCGAGCGTCGGCGCGGCCTCCTCATCTGGGGCTCCGCCTCCCTCGTCGTCGTGCTCATCATCGGCGTCGTGACCTTCGCGATCGTGCGCGACAGCCCGGCGACCGCGGACCTCTCGGCGGTGCAGACCTTCTCCAACCAGGCGGCCGACCACACGACCGAGCCGGTCGAGTACGACTCCCCCGTCCCGGCCGGGGGCCCGCACCACCCGGCGTGGTGGGACTGCGGCGTCTACACCGAGCCGGTGCCCCTGGAGCACGCCGTGCACTCGATGGAGCACGGCGCGGTGTGGCTCACCTACCAGGCCGACCTCCCCGAGGACCAGGTGGCGCTGCTCGAGCGCCTCGGCGGCGACGACTACATGCTCGTCTCCCCGGTGCCGGAGCAGGACTCCCCGGTCATCGCGACGGCGTGGGACCACCAGCTCTCGCTCGACACGGCCGAGGAGAAGACGCTGCGCGCCTTCATCCGTGAGTACAAGCAGGGCCCGCAGACCCCCGAGCCCGGCGCCGCGTGCTCCGGCGGCACCACCACCAGCCTGGTCGCCGGTCGATGACCGAGGGCGCCACCACGCACGAGCCGGCTGCCGGCGAGGCCGGGGCTCGCCCGACCTCGCGGGAGCGGTGGCGGAGCTTCGGCGCTCCCGCGCTGGCCGCGGTCACCGTGCTCGCGCTGTGCCTGGGCACCTTCCTCGGGTGGCTCGTCTTCGACCCCCACCACCCCGGTGACGACAGCGCGGAGGCCGGCTTCGCCCGGGACATGAGCGAGCACCACGCCCAGGCCGTGCAGATGTCGCAGCTGGTCATGCAGCGGAGCGAGGACGAGGACGTGCGTCGCCTCGCGGTCGACGTCGACAACAACCAGAACTTCGAGCGCGGCCACATGGCAGGCTGGCTCGTCGAGTGGGGCCTGCCGCGCGCCCGTGGCGGCGAGCGCATGGAGTGGATGGAGGGCC
>JASKZT010000164.1 GCA_030145965.1 Ornithinimicrobium sp. | reverse complement strand
GTCTGAGCCGGCTCAGGCGGGCAGGACGTAGCGGTACATGAGCAGGTAGTGCAACGCGGCGGCCACGATGACCAGCACGTGCCAGAGCTCGTGGAAGCCGAACACCCCGGGCATCGGGTTGGGCCGCTCCAGGACGAAGACCGCGAAGCCCACCGTGTAGACCACCCCTCCTGCGGCCATCAGCGCCAGCGCGCCGAGAGGCAGGGCGACGTCGCCGGCGACGAGCAGGACCGTGACCCAGCCGAGGGAGATGTAGAGGGTGTTGGTGACGTACTTCGGCAGCCGGCGCCACACCGACCTCAGCACGATGCCGAACGCCGCGATGCCCCAGACCACCCCGAGCATGGTCCACCCGAAGGTGGTGCGCATGAGCACCAGCACGAGGGGGGTCACGGTGCCCGCGATGAGGGCGAACACGGACGTGTAGTCGAGGGTGCGCAGCACGTCGTTGACCACCTCCCCCCGGTCGAGACCGTGGTGCAGGGTGCTGGTCACGAACAGCAGGACGAGGGAGAACCCGTAGACACCGAACCCGACGGTCTTCCAGGGGTCACCCTGGACACCGGCCTGCGCGACCAGGAGGGCCACGCCGGCCACGGCGAAGCACGAGCCGAAGAGGTGGGAGACGGTGTTGACCCGCTCGTCGGTCACGTGGATGCTGCCGTCCCGGCTGCGGGCGGGCGTGCTTCCCATCCGGTCACGGTCGAGGCCGTCGGTGCTCATCTCATCCTCCCGAGACGTCGAGCTCTGCCTGGGCGACGACGGCGCGTTGCGCGGCGTCGAGCTCCTGGGACTCCAGCCACCGGTCGGGCAGGGCCACGACCCGGGGAGAGCCGGCCCGGCCGCGCTGACCCTCTGCGGCGTCGCCCGGCCAGGGCTGGTCGAGGTCGAGGCCGTCGACGAGGCGGTCGAGGTCGTCGAGGGAGTCGACGAGGCCGAGCTGCTGGCGCATCTGCCCACCGACGCTGAAGCCCTTGGTGTACCAGGCGATGTGCTTGCGGATGTCGCGGCACCCGCGGCCCTCGTCCTGGTGGAAGTCCACGAGCAGCTCGGCGTGGCGGCGCAGCACGCGGCATACCTGGCCCAGCGTGGGCTCGACCCGCACCCTGGAGCCGGCGAAGGCGGCCGCCAGGTCGGTGAACAGCCAGGGGCGCCCCAGGCAGCCGCGCCCGACGACGACCCCGTCGCAGCCGGTCTCCTCGACCATCCGCACGGCGTCCTCGGCCGACCAGATGTCGCCGTTGCCCAGGACCGGGATGGAGGTGACCGCCTGCTTGAGCTCGGCGATCCGGGTCCAGTCGGCCTGACCGGAGTAGGCCTGCGCGGCGGTGCGCGCATGCAGCGCGACGGCGGCGGCGCCCTCGTCCTCGGCGATCCGTCCGGCGTCGAGGAAGGTCTCGTGCCCGGCGTCGATGCCCACCCGCATCTTCACCGTGACGGGGAGGCCGGCCGCGCCCGCCTCGCGCACGGCCGCCCGCACGATGCCGCGGAAGAGGTCGGTCTTCCACGGCAGCGCCGAGCCGCCCCCCTTGCGCGTGACCTTGGGCACGGGGCAGCCGAAGTTGAGGTCGACGTGGTCGGCCCGGTCCTCCTCGACGAGCATCCGCACCGCGGCACCCACCGTGACCGGGTCGACGCCGTAGAGCTGGACCGACCGCGGGGACTCCTCCGGGTCGTGCTCGATGAGCTTCATCGAGATCGGCGTGCGCTCGACGAGGGCGCGCGAGGTGATCATCTCGCTGACGTAGAGGCAGCTCGAGCCGCCGCTCGCCCCGGGAGCGTCGGCCGTGGCCAGGCCCAGGTCGCCGTACTCGCGGCAGAGCCGGCGGAAGGCACGGTTGGTGATGCCGGCCATCGGCGCCAGCACGACGGGCGAGCCGATCGTGTGGGGCCCGATGCGCAACGGTGGCAGGAGGGTGGTGGCGGTGCTCATGACGGCTCGATCCTCCCACCCCGCGGGGCCTTCGCCGAAACCTCGTGCTCCAGCGTGCGCGCCGCCTGCTCCACGACGCAGCGGCCGAGCACCTCCAGCGTGCGCGACGGGAGCCGCCAGGCCAGCCAGTGCAGGGGCACGTCGTGGTAGGGGCGGCGGGCGACCGGCACGAGGTCGCCGCGCCCCAGCTCCTCCCGCGCCCAGGCCAGCGGCATGAGGGCCCAGCCCATCCCCAGCCGCACCGCCTCGGCGAACTCGCGGCTGGAGCCGACGAAGCTGGCCGGCGGGTCGACCTCCCGCCGCACCCACCGCCGCGCGACCCGGTGCTGCATCGTGTCCTTCCGGTCGAAGCGGACGGTGGGGGCCCGGTCGAGGTCGGCGGCGCGCGCGCCCCGCGGCAGCCAGCGGTCGCGGAAGGCCGGCGTGCAGACGGCCACGTACCGCAGGGACCCCAGCGGGGTGAGACGGCAGCCGGCCACCGGCGTCGGGTCGGCGGTGACGGCGGCGAGGGCGGCGCCGGAGCGCACGAGCGCGGAGGCGTGCTCCTCGTCCTCGCGCACGACGTCGAGGGTGATGCCCAGCTCCTGCTGGGCCCGGGCCAGCGCCGGGAGCATCCAGGTGGCGAGGGAGTCGGCGTTGACGACGACCGGCACGAGCGGGTGGGCGCTCGCGTCCGACTCCGGGACGAGCTCGGCCAGCGCGTCGTGCACGAGGAGGTCCCAGTGGCCGGCCAGCCGGAGCAGGACCTCGCCCGCGGCCGTGGGCGTGACCGGCTTGCTGCGCCCCACGACGACCTGGCCCACGGACTCCTCCAGCGCCCTGACCCGCTGCGAGACCGCCGACGGGGTCACGTGCAGCCGGGCCGCGGCACGCTCGAAGGTCCCCTCGCGGACGACGGCGGTGAGCGTGGAGAGGGCCACGGGGTCCAGGCGCATGAAGCCATGCTAACGATCCCCCAGAATCCTTCACCGTTCTGACGGGGGCCGGACGGCCTCGCCCGCCTATCGTGGTCGCTCGTGACCCCCCTCCCCCTCCTCCTCACCGGGATGCTGACCGGCCTGGGCCTCATCGTCGCGATCGGCGCCCAGAACGCCTACCTCCTGCGCCAGGGCCTGCGCCGCCAGCAGGTCGGGCCCCTCGTGCTCTTCTGCGTGCTGGCCGACACGGTCCTCGTCGGGCTGGCGGTCCTGGGCATCGGCGCCGTGGTCGCGACGTGGCCGGCCTTCCTCACCGTGGCGCGGTGGGGCGGTGGGCTGTTCGTCGTCGGCTACGGGCTGCACGCCGCGTGGAGGGCGCTGCACCCCGGAGACGTCCTCGAGGCCGGCGCCGCCCGCCCGGGCACCCTGCGCCGGTCCCTGGCCACGATGGCGGCGCTCACGCTGCTCAACCCGCACGTCTACCTCGACGTCGTGCTCCTGGGCACGATCGCCAACAGCCACGGCCTCGAGGGCCGCTGGTGGTTCTACGCCGGGATCGTCGTGGGCAGCACGGTGTGGTTCGTCGCCCTGGGGTACGGGTCGCGGCGGCTCGCCCCGTTCTTCGCCCGGCCGCGGTCGTGGCAGGTGCTCGACGGCCTCATCGCCGTCGTCATGGTCTCCCTCGGCGTGGGCCTCGTCACCGGCGGCTGAACGGACGCGTCGGGCGCCCCTTCGCGGGCACGGGCGCCCCACGCGGGGGGCTGGTGGGCTCCGGGGGGGGGGCGGCCCGCCGCCCGCACCGAGCCCAACGAGGCGTATAAGGCGGGCCGGGAGGCCGGGGGCC
>JASKZT010000155.1 GCA_030145965.1 Ornithinimicrobium sp. | reverse complement strand
AAAAAAACAAACTATGGCATCATAAATCTGACACGCTGTTGAGTTCTCAAGGATCGGACGCACACCGCAGGACCAGGCGCTTTCCGCGCCGTGCTCGTGTGGGGCAACCTCTCTAGGTTATTCGCTCGACCCTCTGGAGTCAACTCCGTGTCCGGCACCGTGGTGCTGGACGGTCGAGCTGGTGCCTGCCCCGGGACCGGCCACCAGCTGGTGTCCGTGCCTCCCTGTCGGGCTGACGAGGGATAACTTTAGGGCGTTCTCCGCAGGGACACAAATCCCCAGGTCAGAGCGCTTTTCGCGCGGCGGAGAGGTGCTTGCGGCCCCGCCGCAGCAGGGCCACGGACCCGTGGAGGAAGTGGTGGTCCCCCAGCACGAGGTCGAGGTCGGACACCCGCACGTTGTTGACGCTGACGCCGCCCTCGGCCACGAGCCGGCGACCGGCCCCCTTGCTGTCGGTGATGCCGACCGCGACGAGGGCCTCGAGGATGCCGGTACCGGGCGCGACGTCTGCGCCGGGCAGCTCGGCCGTCGCGTCGCGCAGGGTTGCGGCGTCCAGCCCGGCGGGGTCGGCCTTGCCGAAGAGGACCTGGCTGGCCATCTCGACCTGGGCGGTCGCGCCGGCCCCGTGGACGAGGGTCGTCACGTCCGCGGCGAGGGCGCGCTGGGCCTCACGGAGGTGCGGCCGCTCGCGCGCCGACTCCTCGAGCTCGGCCACCTCCTCCGGTCCCCGGCTGGTGAAGACCCGCAGCAGCTTTCCCACCTCGGTGTCCGCGACGTTGATCCAGTACTGGTAGAAGGCGTAGGGCGAGGTCATGTCGGCGGCGAGCCAGACGGCGTTGCCCGCCGACTTGCCGTACTTCTCGCCGTTCTCGTCCGTGAGGAGCGGGGTGGTCAGGACGTGCGCCTCGCCACCCTCGGCACGGTGGATGAGGTCGACGCCCGCGGTGAGGTTGCCCCACTGGTCCTGGCCGCCCGTCTGCAGGGTGCACCCGTGCTCGCGGTAGAGGTGCAGGTAGTCCATCGCCTGGAGCAGCTGGTAGCTGAACTCCGTGTAGGAGATGCCCTCCTGGCTCTCCAGCCGGGCGGCGATCGCCTCCTTGCGGATCATCTGGTTGACCCGGAAGTGCTTGCCCACCTCCCGCAGGAAGTCCAGCGCGCTCAGCGGGGCCGTCCAGTCCAGGTTGTTGACCATGACCGCGGGGTTGTCACCGTCGAAGCGGAGGAACGGGCGCACCTGCTCCTGGATGCGTGCGACGTACTCGGCGGTCGTCTCCTTGGTCTTGAGGACCCGCTCGGACGTGGGCCGGGGGTCGCCGATGAGTCCCGTGGACCCGCCGACGAGGCAGAGCACCCGGTGGCCCGCACGCTGCAGGTGCCGCAGGAGGATGAGCTGGACCAGGTTGCCGAAGTGCAGGCTCGCGGCGGTGGGGTCGAAGCCGCAGTAGACCGTGAGGGTGCCGTCGAGGGCCTCGCGCAGCGCGGTCTCGTCGGTGGTCTGCGCCACCAGGCCGCGCCACTGCAGCTCGTCGAGGATGTTCGTCACGGTCAGGGTCCTTCCGGGTCAGGGATTCGCGTCGCGGGTGGACGCCCTCCTCACGGGGGTGGCCGGCCGCGGTCCCAGCCTACGTGCGAGGTCGGGACGTCCCGTCCGCGCGGGGACGACGTCGTGGGGCGCCCGGCCGGTAGGCGGACACGGTCGGCTCGCCAGCCAGCCAGAAGCGCCAGGGGTGGGCAGACGCGTCACCACCCGCCCCCGAGACCCCCACCCTCGGCCCCTGGGAGACCGGTCCGGCGGGCACCGTCGGGAGCAGCAGCTCCACCGGCGTCGAGGGGTCGAGCAGGTCGAGGCCGTCGTGCTCGCGGCCGAGTCCGAGGGCGGAGGCCAGCCGTGCGGGTCCCCGCGCGAGGTCGCGGGCCGGGTGCGGCCGCTGCCGTCCCGCGTCACGGCGCGCACGGGCGAGGTCGACCCCGTCGACCACCTCTCCCCCGCGGAGGAGGACCGCGCTCGCCTCGCCGTCGGGGCCGGTGACGACGTTGCAGCACCAGTGCATCCCGTAGGAGAAGTAGACGTACAGGTGGGCGGCCGGGCCGAACATCACCGCGGTGCGCGGGGTGGGCCCCCGGTAGGCGTGGGACCCAGGGTCGGAGATGCCGGCGTACGCCTCCACCTCCGTGAGCCGGACCGTGACGCCGGCGGCGCGGACCTGCGCACCCAGCAGCAGCGGCGCCACCTCGAGCACGGGGGCGGCCAGCTCGGCCCGCTCCGGCGCCCGGAGGCCGTGCGCACGCTCAGTCACGGACGGTGGGCATCTCCCCCACCCAGTGCCGGCGCGAGGCCAGCTCGTGCAGGAGGTGGGCCCTCTGCTCGGCGACGCGGACGGGCGCGGTGCCGCCGTGGGCGTCGCGGGAGGCCAGCGAGCCGGCGACGGTGAGGACGGACCGCACGCCGGGGTGCAGGTGCTGGCTGATCCCGGCCAGGTCCTCGTCGGTGAGGTCCTCCAGCCCGATGCCCCGCGCCTCGCAGACCCGTACGCACTCGCCGGCCACCTCGTGGGCGACGCGGAAGGGCACGCCCTCCCGCACCAGCCACTCGGCGACGTCGGTGGCCAGGGAGAACCCCTGCGGTGCAAGCTCCTCGAGGCGCTCGGGGAGGAAGCGCAGGGTGGCGACCATGCCGGAGACCGCCGGTAGCAGCACCTCGAGGGTGTCCACGGCGTCGAAGACGGGCTCCTTGTCCTCCTGCAGGTCGCGGTTGTAGGCGAGCGGCAGACCCTTGAGGGAGGCGAGCAGGCCGGCGAGGTCGCCGATGAGCCGGCCGGCCTTGCCGCGTGCCAGCTCGGCGACGTCGGGGTTCTTCTTCTGCGGCATGATGCTCGACCCGGTGGAGAAGGCGTCGTCCAGCCGGACGAAGCCGAACTCCGCGGTGGCCCAGAGGATGACCTCCTCGGCGATGCGTGACAGGTGGACACCCAGCATCGCGGTGACGAAGGAGAACTCAGCCGCGAAGTCGCGCGAGGCCGTGCCGTCGATGGAGTTCTCCACCGGCGCGGGCATCCCCAGGTCGTGCGCGACGGAGGCGGGGTCGAGCCCGAGCGAGGACCCGGCCAGGGCCCCGGAGCCGTAGGGGGACACGGCGGCGCGGCGGTCCCAGTCGACGAGCCGGTCGACGTCGCGGAGCAGGGCCCAGGCGTGCGCCTGCAGGTGGTGGGCCAGCAGCACCGGCTGGGCGTGCTGGAGGTGGGTCCGTCCGGGCATCGCCACCCCGGGGTGGCGCTCGGCCTGCTCCACGAGCGCCTGCACGACCTCCAGCACCTTGGCACCGAGGAGACGGGCCTGGTCGCGCAGGTACATGCGGAACTGGGTCGCGACCTGGTCGTTGCGCGAGCGACCGGCCCGCAGCCGCCCGCCGACGTCCGCCCCGACGCGCTCGATGAGCCCTCGCTCGAGGGCCGTGTGGACGTCCTCGTCGGTCTCGGCCGGCGCGAACGCCCCGGAGGCCACGTCGGCGCCGAGCCGGCGAAGGCCGTCGAGCATCGCCTGCACGTGCTCGTCGGAGAGCAGGCCGGCGCGGTGCAGGACCCGGGCGTGGGCGCGGGACCCGGCCAGGTCGTAGGGGGCCAGCCGCCAGTCGAAGTGCGTGCTCTTGCTCAGGGCCGCCAGGGCGTCGCTCGGGCCGCCGCTGAAGCGGCCGCCCCACAGGCTCACGGTCATGGGTCCATCCTCCCTCAGCCGCCGGGCGTGGCGGGTCGTCGGTCGTGCGGCGGGTCGTGGGTCGTCGGTCGGGCACGAGGTCGCGCGGCAGGCACCGCCCGCGGCGCGACGCGCGCTCAGGCCTCGCGGCCCTCGGGGTCCTGGGCCAGCGCGAGCAGCCTGGACGCCGTGCCCGGGCCGCCGTCGGGCGCCATGGTGATGACGAGGATCGTGTCGTCGCCGGCGATCGTGCCGAGGATGTCCGGGTCGTCGCTGCGGTCGATGGCGGCGGCGAGGAACTGCGCCGCCCCCGGCGGGGTCCGCAGGACCACCTGGTTGCCGACGGACCGTGCGCTGACGAGGAGCTCCTGGAGCAGCCGGACCAGCCGCGAGGACACCTCGAGCGCGTCCTGCGCCGGGCGCGGGGTGGTGTCGCCGCCCTCCCCGGGCACGGCGTAGACGAGGTGCCGGCCCCGACGGACCTTGACCGCGCCGAGGTCCACGAGGTCGCGGGACAGCGTGGCCTGGGTGACCGAGAGGCCGTCCTCGGCCAGCAGGTCGAGCAGCTGGCCCTGGGAGCCGACGGCGTGGCGCTCGAGCAGCTCGGCGATGCGCTGGTGGCGGGCAGCACGCGTCATCGGGATGCTGGTCACAGGGCGTGACTATACAGCAGAGTGCATGACTATCCGGGTCTGCGGACGAGGACGAGGGCGCGGGCCGGCCTCAGGGCGGGAGCGGGTCGTCGGCTCCCCAGGGGCGCAGCCGCAGCATCCGCTCGCCCTCGCCGAGGCCCGCCGCCGAGCGGCGGCGCAGGACGTCGAGGTCGTCGGAGCCGGCGCGCACCATCCGGCCGGAGAAGCCGTCGAGCTCGCCGTCGGCGATCGCGAGGAGGAGCGCCGTGACGTCCGCGGGCGAGGTCCAGTCGGAGCGGCCCTCGTGCATCTGCATCGAGTGCGTCATGTCGGTCTCGACCACGCCCGGAGCCAGGTCGAAGGCGTGCACGCCGTGCGCGGCGCCGGCTAGCGCCGTGCCGCCGGTGAGACGGGCCAGGGCGGACTTGGAGGCGCAGTAGGCCGTGAGGTCGTGCCGCTCGCGGGTGCCGGCGCCGGAGTTGAGGTTCACCACGCGCCCACCGCCGGCGGCGATCATGTGCGGCACGACGGCGTGGGTCAGCAGGAAGGGTCCGCGCACGTTGGTGACCATCACCTGCCACCACTCCTCGACGTCGGCCTCCCACAGGGGTCGCTCCGCCTCGACCAGCCCGGCGTTGTTGACGAGCAGGCCGACCGGCCCGTGCTCGCGCACGACGCGCTGCACGACCGCCTCGACCGCCGCCGCGTCGGTGACGTCGCACGACATACCCGTGGCGCCCTCGGCGGCCCCGCCCGAGCGGGAGAGGCCCACGACGGCCCAGCCGGCCCCGAGCAGCGCCCGCACGAGATGATCGCCGATGCCGCGCGAGGCACCGGTCACGAGGGCGAGGCGAGCCTCCGCGCCGCTCACCGCTGCACCGCCCCGTGGTCCGCGCGGGCCCGCGCCACGGCGGCGTCCCGCGCGGCGTTGACCTCCTCGGTCGTCAGCGTGCGGTCCGGTGCGCGGAAGTGCATGCGGAAGGCCAGCGACTGCTGGTCGGCCGCGAGCTGGTCCCCGGCGTAGACGTCGAAGAGCGCGATGCTCTCCAGCAGCTCGCCGGCACCGGCCCGCAGCGACTCCAGGACGTCGGCGTAGCGCACGGAGCGCGGCACGACGAGCGCCACGTCCGAGGCGGCCATCGGGTGCGTGGACAGCGGGCCCGCCTGGGTACGGTGGTCGCTGGCCCGGACGAGCACGTCGAGGTCGAGCTCCGCGGCGCTCGTCCGCTCGGGCAGGCCGAGCCGCTGGACGACCTTGGGGTGCAGCTCGCCGGCCCACCCGACCGTGGTGCCGTCGTGGAGCGTCAGCTCGACGCACCGCCCGGGGTGGAAGGGCGCCCGCTCGGCCTGCCTGCGCAGGACCGGGACGCCGAGGGTGTCGGCCACCGCGTGGGCCCAGGCCACGACGTCGGTGACGTCGAGGGGGCGACCCTCGCCCCACCAGCCCGCGCGGTCGGCCTGGCCCGCGGCGACGACGGCCACGTGCAGGGGCTGGTCCGGGACCGCGGCCCTGATGGTCTCCAGCGTCGCGTCGTCGGGCCGCTCCCCCACGCCGGGCACCGGCGCGGCGGCGGTGTGGTCGGGCAGGGTGACGGTGTCGATCTCGAAGAGCGCGACGTCGCGGCTTCCGCGCGAGACGTTGCGGCGCAGCGCCTCGGGGAGCGTCTGGAGCAGCTCGGTGCGCAGGAGGGGAGCCTCGTCCGAGAGCGGGTTCGCGAGCCGCAGGGCGGCGCGCCGCGGGTCGTCGGCCGCCAGGCCGAGCTCGTCGAGGCGCGCGACGCCGATGAAGGGGTAGGTGAGCACCTCGTGCAGGCCCTGCCCGGCCAGGGCTCCGGCGACGGCGCGGCGGGAACGCTGCGCGTGCGTCAGCCCGCGGCCGCCGGGGGCCCGGGGGACGACCGAGGGGATCCGGTCGTAGCCGTCGATCCGCGCGACCTCCTCGACGAGCGTCGGGGCGTCGGTCAGGTCGGGGCGCCAGGTGGGCGGGACCACGGTGGCGGCGCCCTCGCCCTCGGCCGTCACCGCGCAGCCGATCATCTCGAGCACCTCGACCACCCGCTCCCGGGAGTAGTCGACGCCCACGTAGGACGCCGGCAGCGCCAGGTCGAGCTCGACGGCCGGCATGGTCGTCGAGGACCGCTCGTCGCGGTCGGTGACCGCCGGGTCGGCGGTGCCGCCGCCGTGCTCCACGAGCAGGTCGACCGCCAGCTGGGCCGCAACGGCGGTGACGGCGGGGTCCACACCCCGCTCGAACCGCTTGGCCGCCTCGCTGGAGAGCCGGTGCCGCCGGGAGGTGCGGGCGACCGTGCGGGCGTCGAAGTGCGCCGACTCCACCAGCACGTCGGTCGTCGCGCCGGGCGTGACCTCGCCGTCCTCGCCGCCCATCACACCGGCCAGCGCCAGGACCCGTCCGGCTTCCTCCCCGCAGGTGATGAGCAGGTCCTCCGGGTGCAGCTCCCGGTCGACGTCGTCCAGGGTCCGCAGCCGCTCCCCCGCCCGGGCCCGCCGGACCACGACCGGGCCGTCGAGCGTGGCGAGGTCGAAGGCGTGCAATGGCTGGCCGAGCGCGAGCATGACGTAGTTGGTCACGTCGAC
>JASKZT010000063.1 GCA_030145965.1 Ornithinimicrobium sp. | reverse complement strand
GAGGGCCCAGCCGTCGCGACCTCAGCGCAGGTGGCTGGCGCCGTTGAAGTCCAGCACGGCCCCGGAGGCCCACTCGGCGCCCGGCTCGGCGAGGGTGACGATCGCGGCGGCGACCTCCTCCGGCGTGGCGACCCGGCCGAAGGGGCTCTGGCCGCGGATGGCGTCACCGCCGGGTCCGTCGAGCAGCGACGCGGCCATGTCCGTCGCGATGAAGCCCGGGGCGATCGAGACGACGCCGATGCCGTGGGGCGCGAGCGCCACCGCCATCGACTGGCCGAAGGCGTGCAGCCCCGCCTTGCTGGCCCCGTAGGCCGGGACGTCCGGCTCGCCGCGGTAGGCCCCGCGGGAGCCGACGTTGACCACCCGGCCGGCGGGGCGCCCGTCCGCCGGCGCGACCTCCACCATGTGCCGGGCGACGCAGAAGGTGAGGTTCGCGGGGCCGACGAGGTTGGTGGCCAGCGTCGTCTGCCAGGCGCGCACCCAGTCCTCGTAGTCGGTGTCGGTGACCCGGTGGTCCCCTCGCCGGCTGCCGTCGGGCACCGGGTCGAGGAAGAGCGCGGCGTTGTTGACGAGGACGTCGACGCGCCCGAGCGCCTCGACCGCCGCGTCGGCCAGGGCGCGCGTCTCCCCGGGGTCCGCCAGGTCCGCACGCAGCAGCGCGTGCCCCTGGCCCGGGAGGGAGGCGAGCACCTGGCGGGCGCGGTCCTCGGCGCCCCGGTAGTGCACCACCACGCGGTCACCCCTGGCCGCGAACGCGCGGGCCGCGGCCTCTCCCACGCCCCGCGAGGCCCCCGTCACCAGCACGCCACGCCCAGAGCTCGTCATGGCCGCACTCTACGATCGTCGGCCCCGCCCGGGTCACCCCGGCTGCCCTGCCCGACGCCGCGCCCCGGCTGCGCTGACCCGGCGGCCGACCCGGGTCGGTAGGGTGGCCGCGTGGACCACGACGCGAGCAGCTCGACCAGGATCGCGGTGCTCATCGACTGCGACAACGTCTCGGCCAGGCACATCGGGGCGGTGCTGGAGGAGCTGGCGAGCTACGGCTTGCCGACGGTCAAGCGGGCCTACGGCGACTGGACGACCACCCAGCTGACGAGCTGGAAGCCCGAGCTGCTCCGCAACGCGATCCAGCCGATCCAGCAGTTCGCCCACACCGTGGGCAAGAACTCCACCGACTCCGCGCTCATCATCGACGCCATGGACCTGCTGTGGCAGGGCAACGTCGAGGCCTTCGCCATCGTCTCCTCGGACTCCGACTTCACCCGCCTCGCGACGCGGCTGCGGGAGTCGGGCAAGCGGGTCTTCGGGCTGGGGCGGCGCAAGACGCCGGAGTCACTGCGCCGGGCCGTGGACCAGTTCATCTTCCTCGAGGTGCTGCAGGAGCAGGACCGGCGTGACGAGGCCCAGGCCCGAGGTGGTGACGACGCGGCCGCGGCCGGCGGCCCCGTCGACCTGGGCACCGGGAGCGCGGCCGCCGAGGAGCAGCCGCCCTCGAGCATCAACCTGCAGAGCGCGCTGACCAAGGCCGTCAACGCCACCTCCGGCGACGACGGGTGGAGCAGCCTGAGCCAGGTGGGTCAGCACCTCAGCCGGGCGCACGCCGACTTCGACCCGCGCGAGTTCGGCCACCAGAAGCTGGGGTCGCTCGTCGAGGAGCAGCCCTACCTCGACACGCGGTCCGAGGGCTCCGGGGTGCAGGTGCGGCTCCGGCAGAAGCGGGCCACGAAGAAGGCCGCAGCGACGAAGACCACGCCCGCGAAGAAGGCGACGCCGGTGAAGAGGGCGACCGCGAAGGGTGCCGACCAGGGCGCCCCGAAGGCCGCCGCGAAGGCCGCTCCTGCGGCCGCCGCGCCGACGGCGGCCGCCCCCGCCCACGTGCAGGACACGACGGCAGCCTCCACGCCGGCGGCGGACGCGCGGGGCGCTCAGACCAAGGACGCGAAGACCGCGGCCCCCCGCTCGCGACGGGCTACCCGGGGCGCCGGCCCCTCCTGACCCCCGGCACGGGTGCGACGTGGGCCCGTGCGCCGACCGGTGCGCACCCGGGTCTGTCGGTGGCGGGTGCTGGGGTAGGGGTATGACGTACCCCGGCACCTGGGCAGGCGTGGAGGGCCAGCTCCTCGACGCCGACCTGGCCGGGCACCGGCCCGAGCCGATCACGGACGCCGAGCTCGTGGAGCTGACCGCGGTCCTCGACGCGCAGTGGGCCCAGCTCGGGCCCGAGCACGACCCGGACAGCCCGGAGTACTGGTCACGCCTGGACGACGTGGCCGAGGCCCTGGACGGGTTCGAGCCGGCGGGTGCGGCGCCCCAGGGGCTGACCGAGGGCCTCACGACGGCCGCCCGGGGCCTGGGGCGCGCCGCGCTGGACCCGGGCGGACTCACCGGCGTGACGGAGCCGGACCTGGTCGACGCCCTCGAGGCGGCCGGGCGGATCCGCTCCCAGCTGGACTCGGTGACGTTCGCGCTGGCGAGCGAGGCGGCCGCGCGGGGTCTGCACACCGAGGTCGGCCTGTCCCTGCCCGACTGGCTGAGGGTGCGCTGCCCGTGGATGGCGCGGTCGGAGGCGTCCCATCTCGCGCAGGTGGTCGCCGCGGGTCAGGCCCACTGGGGTTCCTCGCTCGCGGAGGCGCTCAGGGCCGGCTCGACCTCGCTGCACCGGGCGGCGCTGGTGGCGCGCACGGTCACCCGGCTGGCGGTCTCCCTCGACGTCGACCAGCAGGAGGCCTACGCCCGGATCGCGACGGACGCGGCCAGCCACCCGGAGATCGGCGACGCGGATCTCGGCCGGGTGTGCCACACGTTGCTCGTCGACCTGCTCGACGAGGCCCCCGCCGGTGACGCGGTCCGCACCGCGCAGGAGCAGCGGTGCCTCACCCGCCGCCCGCTGGGGCAGGGGATGGTCCGGTACACCCTCGACGCGCCCCTGGCCGACGCCGCCCTCGTGGACGGCGTCCTCGCCGGGCCCCTCGTCCGACCGACGCCCGAGCCCGACGGCACCCCCGACCCGCGCTCAGCCGGTCAGCGCCGCTACGACGGGCTCCTGGCCGTCGTCACCCGAGGCCTCGGCCATCCTGGGGCGCCGCCCTCGACCGCCCGCGCGTCGGTCGTCCTCACCCTCCGGGCCGACCCCGCCGGCGGACGACCCACAGGCGCGGCGACGACGAGCCAGGGACTCGTCCTCGGCGCGGCGGAGGCTGGCCGCTACGCCTGCCTGGGGGACGTCACGCCGCTGGTGCTGGGCGAGCGGGGCGAGCCCCTCGCCCTCGGCCGGACCCAGCGGCTGGCCAGCCCCGGCCAGGTGAAGGCGCTCCTGGTCCGGGACGGCTCGTGCACCTACCCCGGGTGCTCGCTGCCCGGGACGTGGTGCGACGCCCATCACCTGACCTGGTGGTCCCGCGGGGGCGGCACCGACCTGGACAACCTGGCCCTGCTCTGCTCCCGCCACCACACGCTCGTGCACCAGCGCGACCTGACGGCCTCGGTCGACGGCGGCACCGTCACCTGGCACGTCTGACTACCCCGCCTCGCGGCCCGGCCACGGCGGCGGGGCTGCTCGGCCTGCCCGGGCACCGATGGCGAGGGCGGGCCCCGCTAGGCGGGCAGGCCGCGCAGCCGCACGGACAGGCAGGTGACGCAGCCCTCCAGCTTCTCGAACTCGCTGATGTCCACCTCGACGACGTCCAGCCCCCTGGCGCGGAAGAGCTCGGCCGAGCGCGGCGCGTCGGCAGCCATGAGGAGGCGGTCACCCCCGAGCAGGACGACATGGGCACCCGACTCCTCGGGGACCGGGAGGAAGCGCTCGCCCCAGACCGCGGAGTCCTGCACGAGCGGGGCGTGACCCACGACGGTGCCGTCCGGCAGCGCGGTGACGGCGCTCTTGAGGTGCAGCACCTGGGTCTGCGGCACGACGACGACCTCGGCGCCGAGCGGCGCGAGGTGCGCGGCCAGCTGGCGGGCGCCCTCCTCGTTGGTCCGGCCGCCGACGCCGACCCAGACGGTGCCCGCGTGCTTGAGCACGTCACCGCCGTCCAGGGTGCCAGGGTGGGCGATCTCGACGAGCGTGTACCCGAGCTCCTCCAGGATCTCCGCCGTGCCGGCGACCTCCGGCCGGCGCTGCGCCGCGCCGGGGTTGGCGAGCACGGCGAGGGAGCCGTAGACCACGACCGTGTCCTCGACGAAGACGCCGTCCGGGCAGTCCTCCGCCGGCTCGACCTCGACCGTCCTCCAGCCGGCGTCGCGGAGCGCCGTGACATAGCCCTCCCACTGGCGCAGCGCCAGGTCGGGGTCGACGGGTGTCCGGTCCAGGTGCGTCAGCAGCCCGTCGGCGAGCCGGGGGCTGGGGCGGCGGACGAGGGCCGTGGTCGTGAGCATGCGGGGTCCTCCGGGGTCGGTCGGGGGGTGTGCGGGTGGTCAGGACGACGGTACGCCCGCCCCCGCGGGCCCTCGGCACGGAGCCCGGCCCCACCGCCTCAGTCGTCCAGCAGCCCCCTGATGTCCTCGGCCGTGAGGGCACCCGACGCCAGCTCGCCGGAGTCGACGACCGTGGCGAAGAGGTCGCGCTTGCGCTGCTGGAGGGCGACGACCTTCTCCTCGATCGTGCCCGTGGAGACCATGCGGTAGACGTTGACCGGTCGGGTCTGGCCGATCCTGTGGGTGCGGTCGACGGCCTGGGCCTCGGCGGCGGGGTTCCACCACGGGTCGAGGACGAACACGTAGTCCGCCTCGGTGAGCGTCAGCCCGAAGCCGCCGGCCTTGAGGCTGATGAGGAAGACGGGGTCCGCCCCCTCGCGGAACGCCGCCACCCGCGCCGCTCGGTCGCGCGTCCGCCCGTCGAGGTAGGAGTAGGCGATCCCCTCGCGCTCCAGCGCCTCCCGCACCCGGGCGAGGTAGCCCGTGAAGCTGGAGAAGACCAGAGCCCGGTGACCCTCGGCCGCCAGCTCGGCGAGGTGCTGGACGAGGGAGGTGAGCTTGGCCGAGGTCGCCAGCCCCTCGTGCTCCTCCGACACCAGGGCGGGGTCGAGCGCCAGCTGGCGCAGGGCGGTGAGCGCGCGGAAGACGGCCATCCGGTTGCGGTCGAGGTCCTCGAGCAGCCCGAGCACCCGCTGGCGCTCCCGGTTGAGGTGCCGGTCGTAGACGCGGCGGTGCGCCGGGTGCAGGTCGACGTGGATCGTCTGCTCGGTCTTGGGCGGCAGCTCGGTGGCGACCTGCGACTTGGTCCGGCGGAGCATGAACGGGCGCACCCGCCGGCGCAGGCGCTCCAGCGTCTCCGTCGCTCCCCCGCCCTCGATGGGGCGGCGGTAGCGCTCCGTGAAGGTCTCCGGGCGCGGGAACAGGCCCGGCGCCGCGAGCGACAGCATCGACCACAGGTCCATGAGGCTGTTCTCCAGCGGCGTCCCGGTCACCACGACCGTCCGGGGCGCCCCGACCCGCCGCACCGCCTGGTAGGTGGCCGACCGGTGGTTCTTGACGAACTGCGCCTCGTCCAGCACCAGCGCGCTCCACGGCAGCGCCCGGTAGTGCTCGGCCTCCAGCCGCACGAGCGTGTAGGAGGTGATGACCAGGTCCGCCCCGCCGACCGCCGTCGCGAGGTCGCTGCCGCGCCGGCGCTGGGTCGCCTCGACCGTCCGCACCCCCAGCCCGGGCGCGAAGCGGCGGGCCTCCTCCGCCCACGTCCCCACGACCGAGGTCGGGGCGACCACGAGCACGGGCCCCTCGGCCAGGTCGCCCCGCGCCTCGGCCCGCAGCACCGTGGCCAGCACCTGCAGCGTCTTGCCCAGGCCCATGTCGTCGGCCAGGACGCCGCCGAGCCGGGCGTCCCACAGCGTGCTGAGCCACCGGTACCCCTCGAGCTGGTAGGGCCGCAGCCGAGCGGTCAGCCCCTCCGGCTCCACGACCGCGCCCCGGTCGGCGTCACCGAGGTCGAGCAGGGCGTCGACGGAGCGCTGCCAGCGCTCGCTCTGCCGCCCCGGCACGCCCAGCCCGACGAGCTCCTCCCAGAGCCCGGCCTGGTAGGGCGTGAGCCGCACGACGCCCTCGGCCGCCGGGGCGTCGTGGAGCTGGCGGGCCTCCTCGATGAGCAGCCGGAGCTGCTGCAGCTCGGGCGCGTCGAGGGCGAACCAGGTGCCCGAGTCCAGCAGCATGACCTCGTCGCCCCGCGCCAGGGCGGCGAAGAGCCCCTCGAAGGGCACCTCCTGGCCCTCGACCGTGACGGTCACGTGCAGGTCGAACCAGTCCTGCGCCTCCCCCTCGGAGGTCTCGAGGGTCACGACGGGGGCCTCGCCCGCCTCGCCGTAGGCGCCGAGTTCCCCGTGCACCTGCACCTCGACCTCGGACGCCTCCTGGAGCAGCGGCAGGACCTCCGCGACGAAGCGTGCGGTCCGGTGGCCGGAGAGCGTCGTGCGCGCGACCGGACGGGTAGCCGTGCGCCCGTCCTCCAGCAGCGCCGGGGC
>JASKZT010000057.1 GCA_030145965.1 Ornithinimicrobium sp. | reverse complement strand
CCGTTGGTCTCGTCGTTGGGCTGGAGGCGGTTCTCGACGACCCGGGCGATCTTGGGCAGGTCCTCGGAGAACATGCCCTCTCCCTGGACGATGCTGGCCTTGATGATGACGTCGCGCAGCTCGCCGTCCGGGACGCCCAGCTCGTCGTACGTGCGCTTGCCCAGGTCCACCATGGCCCGCAGCTGGTCCTCGGGGGTGGAGTCGGGCGAGAACTCGTAGGTGCTCGGGTAGAGGAAGCCCTCCAGGTCGCCCTCGGCGGCCCCGGGCAGGCCCAGGGTCGCGGGGTCGACGGCCTCGTAGTCCTCGACCTCGTGCCCGGTGGCCTCGGCCAGCAGGGCGAAGGTCTCGGCGACCCACAGGCCCTCGCGGATGGTGACGCCGTTGATCTCCCGGTAGTTGCCGTCCAGGAGGCGCCCCAGGGCGGCGTCCGAGCTCATCTGGTTGGCCATCCGGTAGATCCCGGGCTGGATCGCGCTGGAGCGCGGGTCGGCCTGCAGGGCCGCGGTGAACGCGGCCGAGGAGGCGACGACGTCCTCGGAGGCGAGGATCTGCGCGATCTGGCCCCCGCCGGCGCCCTGCGGGATCTCCACGAGGATCTCGCCGGTGCCACCGCCCTCGTAGTCCTCCGCCTCGGTCTCGCCGAGGGAGAAGCTGGGCAGCATCTGGCCGACCCACCCGAAGGTGTAGACGGAGGCGGTGACGACGAGGGCCGCGGCGACCAGGAGCGCGACGACCGTGCCGACGGGGCTGCGGCGGCGTCGGCGCCGGGGTCGCAGGTGCGGCTCGTCGTCGTCGAAGGGGTCGAGCACGTCGGAGGCCAGGGACTCGTCGTGCTCGTCCGGCGGGCGCAGGCCGAGGAAGTCACCGTCGTAGGCGTGGCGAGAGCGGCCGCGTACGTCGTGCTGGTCCCAGTCCTCGTGAGGAGGGTGACTCATCCGTGTCCTTTACGTCGGTCCGGACCGACGGGTCCGGGGCTTGCGCACCCGCAGGGGGACGCCGGCTGGGCGGCCGGCACGTCGGGCGTCGAGCGCCGACTGGAGGATGAGAACGGCCGCGGCCTGGTCGACGACGCTCCTGTGGTCCCGGCCCCGGACGCCGCTGCGGTGCAGGTTCCGGTGCGCGTCGACCGTCGTGAGACGTTCGTCGAGCAGCCGCACCGGCACCTCCAGACGCCGCTGCAAGGAGCCAGCGTAGTCGCGCGCCCGCCGCGCGGCCAATCCTTCCTCGCCGGACAGCGAGCGGGGCAGCCCCACGACCACCTCGACGGCGGCCCGTGACCGCACCTCCTCGGCGATCGTCTCGAGGTCGCTCCCCTGCTCGTGGTCGCGCCGCAGGGTCGCGACGGGGTGCGCCAGCAGCCCCGCCGGGTCGCTCGCCGCGAGACCCACCCGCGCCTCCCCGACGTCCACGCCGAGCAGCACCCCGGTCGGGCCCGGGGTCTCGGTGGGGACGTCGGGGCGGGGGGTGCTCACGCCCGGATCTCGTCCTCGATGCGCCGCAGCGCGTCCTGGGTGCGGGCCGGGTCCTGCCCACCGCCCTGGGCGAGGTCGTCCTTGCCGCCTCCGCCGCCGCCGAGCGTCTGGGCGGCGACCTTGACGAGGGCACCGGCGCGGATGCCCCGGCCACGGGCGGCCTCGTTGGTCGCGACGACGACGTGGGGCCGCCCGGAGGCGACGCCGGTGAGGGCGACGACGACCGGGCGGTCGGTGCCCAGGCGGCCGCGCAGGTCGGTGACGAGGCGGCGCAGGTCGTCCCCGCCCACCCCGTCGCCGAGGTCGTGGGCCAGCAGCGTGGTGCCGTCCACGTCGCGGGCCTGCCCGGTCAGCCCGCTCGCGGACGCCAGCACCTGCTGGGCCTTGGCCTGCGCGATCTCCCGCTCGGCGTCCTTGAGGCGCGCCATGAGCTGGGCCACCCGGTCGGGAACCTCCTCGGGACGCACCTTCAGGGTGTCGGTGAGCTGGTTGACGATGACGTTCTCGCGGGCCAGGTGCTGGTAGGCGTCGGCCCCCACGAGGGCCTCGACGCGGCGCACGCCGGAGCCGATGGACGCCTCGCCCATGATCTTGACGAGCGAGAGCTGGGCGGAGCTGAGGACGTGCGTGCCGCCGCACAGCTCCAGCGACCAGGGACCGCCGACGGAGACCACCCGGACCAGGTCGGGGTAGCGCTCGCCGAAGAGCGCCATGGCGCCCAGCTCGCGGGCCTCCTCCAGCGGCATCTCGGCCGCACCGACCTGGAGGTCGTCCATCAGCCGCTCGTTGATCCGCGTCTCGACGGCGGCCAGCTCGTCGGCCGACAGGCCGCGGGTGGCGCGGAAGTCGAAGCGCAGGCGGCCCGGCGCGTTCTCCGAGCCGGCCTGGGTGGCGGTGTCGCCCAGCGTCTCGCGCAGCACCTTGTGCACGATGTGCGTGGCGGTGTGGGCGCGCGAGACCGACGCCCGGCGCAGCGTGTCGACCTGCGCCGTGGCCGTCTGGCCGACGGCGAGCTCGCCCTCGACGAGGCGGCCGCGGTGGACGATGAGACCGGGGATCGGGCGCTGCACGTCGGTGACCTCGACGAGGGCGCCGGAGTCGAGCCGGATGAGGCCGTGGTCGGCCAGCTGCCCGCCCGCCTCGGCGTAGAACGGCGTCGCGCCGAGCACGAGCTCGACCTCGGCGCCGGCCTGGGCCTGCTCCGGGGTCAGCGCGAGCCGCTCGACCTCGCGGCCGCCGGCGAGCAGGCCCACGACCGGGGCGTCGCCGCTCATCTGCTCGTAGCCGGTGAACTCGACCTGGCGGCCGAGCCGGTCGGCGACCTCGCGGTAGGCGCCCGTGCCGCCGTGGCCGGCCTTCTTGGCGCGCGCGTCCGCCTTGGCCCGCTGGCGCTGCTCGGTCATGAGGCTGCGGAAGCCCTCCTCGTCGACGCTCAGACCCTGCTCGGAGGCCATCTCCAGGGTGAGGTCGATCGGGAAGCCGTAGGTGTCGTGCAGGGCGAACGCCTCGGCCCCGCCGAGGGTGGTGGCGCCGGCCGTGCGGGCCCGCGCCACGGCGGTGTCCAGGATGGTCGTGCCGCTGGCGAGCGTGCGCCGGAAGGCCTCCTCCTCGGCGTACGCGCTCTCGCTGATGCGGCCCCAGTCCCGCTCGAGCTCGGGGTAGGAGGACCGCATGACGTCCTTGCTCACCGGCAGCAGCTCGGGCAGCGCGGGGTCGTGGACGCCGAGCAGGCGCATGGAGCGCACCGCGCGGCGCAGGAGCCGGCGCAGCACGTACCCGCGCCCCTCGTTGCCGGGGGTGACGCCGTCGCCCATGAGCATGAGGCCGGAGCGCACGTGGTCGGCGACGACGCGGAAGCGGACGTCGTCCTCGTGGTCGCTGCCGTAGGAGCGGCCGGACAGGTCCTCGGCCCGCTCGATGACGGGGTAGACCTCGTCGATCTCGTAGAGGTTGTCCACGCCCTGCAGCAGGTAGGCGACGCGCTCCAGGCCCATCCCCGTGTCGATGTTCTTGCGCGGCAGCTCGCCGGCGATGTCGAAGTCGACCTTGGAGCGGACCTGCGAGAGCTCCTCCTGCATGAAGACGAGGTTCCAGATCTCCAGGAACCTGTCCTCGTCGACGACCGGGCCGCCGTCCGGGCCGTGCTCCGGCCCGCGGTCGATGTAGATCTCGCTGCACGGGCCGCCGGGGCCCGGGACGCCCATGTGCCAGTAGTTGTCCTCCAGCCCGCGGCGCTGGATCCGCTCCTGCGGCAGACCGGCGACGCGGTGCCACAGGTCGGCGGCCTCGTCGTCCCCGTCCAGCACGGTCACCCAGACCGAGCCGGGGTCGAAGCCGAGGAAGCCGTCGCCCTGGGAGCCGGTGACCAGCTCCCACGCGTGGCTGATCGCCCCCTCCTTGAAGTAGTCGCCGAAGGAGAAGTTGCCGTTCATCTGGAAGAACGTGCCGTGCCG
>JASKZT010000056.1 GCA_030145965.1 Ornithinimicrobium sp. | reverse complement strand
TCACGCCGGCGTCCGGCGCGCCGGCGGCGGGGTCCTCGTCGCCCCCGCCGAGGCCGCGCAGGGCGCTCCAGCCCAGCACGACCGCCAGTCCCAGCAGGCCCACGAGCACCAGCATGACGACGGCGGTCTGGGCGCCGGTGCCGCGCTCCTCGCGCAGGCCCGGGTCGTCGTCCGCGTCGGCGGCGGGCGGGACCGCGCGCCGCGCGCCGCGGCCACGAGGGGAGATGGGCTCGCCGGTGCTCCGCACGCCCAGCATCTCGGCGGTCGACTGGCGGGAGCCACGGTCCGGGTCGGCCGGACGCCCGGCGCCGAGCGGGTCGTCCCCGGCACCACGACCCTGCCCGCGACCGGGGCGGGGCACGGCGGTGGTGGCGTCGGGGTCGCGCTCGGTGTCGACGGGGTGGGCAGCGGCTGCGGCCGCGCTGGCGCCGGCGGCTGCGGTCATGACCCCTGCGGTCGGGTCGTCCTCGCGCTCGCGGGGCGGGACCACGCCGAGGGAGGACGGACGTCCGCCGTGCACCATCTCCGAGGCCCACGGGGCCAGCTGGCGGGCCAGCTCGCCGGGCGTCTGCGGCAGCCGGCCGGCCTGCGCGCCGGACCCGTGCACGAGGCGGCAGAGCGCGTCGAGGTCGCCGGGCACGCCGCCGACCAGCTCGGAGGGGGCGGGGACGGAGCCGTCGGCCGTGCGTCGCGCGGGCCGCAGGCCGGGCAGGTCCTCCCCGGGCCACCGGGCGGTCAGCCCGGTGTAGAGGAGGGACACCAGGTCTGCGGTGTCGATGATCGAGGCCTCGGTGGCGGTGACGTCGTCGGTGCCCTCGAGGGCGGAGGCGACGCCGACGCCGGAGATCTTCACGATGCCGTCGCTGGTGCGCAGCACCGAGTGCGGGTTGAGGTAGAGGTGGTGCAGGCCGCGACGGCGGGCCGACTCCAGGCCGGCGGCGCTCTCGCCGACGATGCGGCGGACCTCCTCGGGGGCCAGCGGTCCGTCGGCGACGAGGGAGGCGAGGGACTCGGCCTCGCTCAGGCCCTCCTCGATGATCCAGCACAGGCCCAGCTCGGTGCCGACGTCGAGGACGCGCACGAGGCGGGGGTCGTCGACGGAGGCGACGCGACGGGCTCCGTCCAGCACGGCCTGGGCTACCGGCTCGAACTCCCCGGTCGCCGGCAGCACGGTGACCGCGACGAGGCGGCCGAGGGTCACGTCGCGGGCGGACCAGTACTCCAGCGTGCCGCCGTCGCGGCGCGCCAGCAGCTCGTCCAGCGCGTAGCGGTCACCCAGCAGGGTGCCCACCTCGAGCCGATCCATGTCGCCGTCCTTCCCTGTCGCCCCAGGTGGGGCCGTATCCCACCCTAGTGTGCCCGCTGGGGCGCCCGAGCCCGCGTCTGACGCGCTCGGGACGCGCTGCCGGCCGTGCTCGTCCTCCCAGGGGATGTCGTGCCACGGCAGGAGCGGCAGGGCGCCGCTGTCGTCGGGGTGCCCCGGGGTCGGGCCGGTCGGCAGCCCTGCCACCCCGCGGTAGGGCGCGCGCGGGACCGGCTGGCGGTCGGCCCCCTCGGCCCGGCCCCTCGCCGTGCGCGCAGGTCCCGCCGGCTGACCGTCGGGTCCCCCCGGCTCGCCGGTCCCCGGCCCTTCGCCGTCCTCCGTCCCGCCGGTCGCGTCGTCGCCGGACGGAGCGACCGGGCGTCGGCCCCCCAGCCGGGACAGCAACCGCGCCGCCCCGGGCACCCGGCGCACCAGGGGTCCGGCGGCCTCGGCCAGCTCGGCCACCCCCAGACGGTGGGCGGCCACGGCGTACACGGCGAGGTAGACGACTCCGCACACCGCGAGCGCGCCGGCCACGCGCAGCCACTCGGCGAGCGTCACGGAGTCGGTCCGGACGAGGTCCGTCGGCACGAGCAGCCGCATGAGCAGCCAGGTCGGCACCGCCGCGAGGAGCGCGGCCGCCGCGGCCCGGCCGAAGGTGCTCGCGACGCCGCGGAGCCCGAGCCCCTGCGCCGGCAGGCGGCGACGCACGGCACGCAGGGCGAGGACGGCCGCCGTGGTCTGCCCCAGGGCCTGGCCCAGCGCGACGAGCACCGCCGCCGTCTCGGGCGAGGTGCTGCGGGCCAGCACGAGCACCAGGAGCAGCACGCCGGTGATCGAGAGCTGGAAGAAGAAGGGGGTCCGGGCGTCCTCGAAGGAGTAGAAGACCCGGGCGCAGAGCAGGTAGACGCCGTAGGAGACCAGGCCCAGGCTGAGGGCCGTGAGGATCTGCGCCATGGCCCGCGGGTCGACGTTCTCGGGGAAGATCACCCGGATGACGTAGGGCGCGAGGACGACCATGGCGACGGCCATGGGGACCATGGCGGTCCCGAGCAGCCGCAGCCCGCGGGCGGTGTGCCCGGCCATCTCCTCCAGGGCGTCGCGCGCGGCCGCCTTGGACAGCACCGGGTAGATCGCGGTGAGCAGCGACAGCGCGATGAGCGAGTGCGGCAGGATGTAGATGAGGAAGGCGTTGTCGTAGGCCGCCTTGCCCGGTGCGGTCGGCGCCGCCACCGCCACCCACGCCAGGATGTTGTAGACGAAGACCATGCCGAGCTGGCTGACGCCGACGTCGGCGAGGGACCACCCGGCCATCCGCGAGGCCGAGCCGAGGCCCACCCCGCGGAAGCCCCAGCGGAAGCGCCACCGGAAGCCGGTGCGGCGCACGACAGGCAGCAGCACGACCGCCTGCAGGAGGATGCCGAGCGTCGCGCTGCCGGCCAGCAGCCAGACCATGGCGGGGGTCCAGGCGTCCAGCGGGATCCCGCCGTCGTCGGGCGCCAGCGCGGCCTCGGGGTAGCGGCGCATGAAGACGACGATCCCGGCGAGGGCGACGACGTTGGCCAGCGCCGGGCTCCACATGAACGCGCCGAAGCGGTGATGGGCGGCGAGCACCTGACCCAGGAGCGTGTGCAGGCCGTAGAAGAGGATCTGCGGGATGCACAGGTAGGCGAAGAGGATCGCCAGGCTCAGCTCCGGGCCGCCCCAGGGCCACTCGATGTTGTAGAGCTTGGTGACCAGCGGCGTCGCGGCGACGAAGACGACCGTCCCGCCGACGAGGACGGTCAGGGCGAGGGTGAGCAGGCGGTCGGTGTAGTCGCGCCCCTGCTCCCCGCGCATGAGGGCCCGGGTGATCTGGGGCAGGAGCACGACGTTGAGCACGCCGGCCGCGAGGAGCACGTAGATGGTGTTGGGCAGCGAGTTGGCGGCCTGCCAGACGTTGCCGGCGGGGGTGAAGACCCCGATCGCCGCCGCGAGCAGGGACACCCGCACGAGCCCGAGCACGCGCGAGACCAGGGTGCCCCCGGCCATGACCAGGCTGGAGCGCGCCAGCGAGGCCGACGACGACGGGCCCGCGCTCTCGGTCGGCTCCGACGGCTCGGACGACGAGGGGGACGAGGCTGAGCTCACCGGTTCTCCTCCGGGATGGTGGGCATGGCTCCCGCCGGTCGGCGGGAGGGGCCCGTCGAGGCCGCCACGACGGCGGAGCGCGGGGCGGTGCGCCGGGAGCGCAGCAGGCCCAGGACGAGGACGAGCCCGGCGATCGAGCCGAGCACCCAGTAGATCCACACGCCCGTGGGCTGCACGCGCACGCTGACCTCGGCGGCGTCGCCGAGCTCGGTGCCGTTGGGCGCGGTCAGCCGGGCGTCGACGGTGGTCACGCCGCGGGTCACGGCCTGGGCGGTGAAGGAGACCGTGGCGCGGCTGCCGGGGCCGATCGAGATCGGCTCGGGCTGCTCGAGCACCCGGAACAGGGTGCGCTCGGGCACGACCTCGACGCGCACCCCCTCGACCGCGACGGGCAGGTCGTTGACGACGGTCAGCTGCATGAGTCCCTGGTCGGAGAGGAAGTTGACGGTGCTGGGGTTGACGTGCACGGCCTCCTGGGTGGTCTGCACCGGCCGGCGGACGTCCTGCATCGAGCGGACCCACGCGTCGGGCTGGCCCCGCCACCTGGTCGACCAGAGGTGGGCGACGAGCGGCTCCCAGGCGCGGACGGCGCTCGTCTCGGCCAGGACCTGGCCGAGACCCGTGAGGGAGTCGTCGAGCCGGGTGAGGTTGCGCACCTGCCGGTCGCCCAGCGGCGTGGGCAGCGGGGTCACCCGGTCCACCAGCGCCCGCCCGAGCACCCCGGCCGACGGAGCCACCCCGGTGAGCGGGGCGGGCTCGAGCGCGGGGTCCTCGGCGGCCTCCAGCAGGTCGGCCGCCGGCACGTGGTTGACCCACGGCGCCTCCTCGAAGGCCTCTGACAGCTCGGCGACGACGCCGGCCGTCGCCGCCGTCCCGCGCGGGGGTGCGTAGACCATGGAGCGGGACGCGACGGGCTCCTGCAGGTAGGCGGTGAGGCTGTCGGCCAGCAGGCGCTGGGTCACCGCCCCCTCGCCCAGCCGCGCCGAGTCCTCGGTGAGCCCGGCCAGGAGCGCCGCGCCGCGGGTGTCGGCCCCGAGCGCGACGACGCTCTCGTCCTGCCGGACCCGGCGGACGGCGGTGCCGACGAAGGTGTTGGAGCCCCCGCTCAGCGACTCCCGCGGCACGACGACGGCTCCCAGGCCGCCGGGGGTCTGCGACCGGGAGGCCCAGAACCGGTCGAGCGTGGCGAGGTCCTGCTCACCGACCGCCGCCAGCTCGGGCCAGGCCACGTCGCCGCGGCCCCGTCGCAGGAGCCGCTCGGTCTGGGCCGTGGTCTCGCCCAGGGGCGCGCCCAGCACCTCGCGCGCCTCCACCTCGGCCGGGTCGAGCCGGAGCAGGGCCCCGACGTCGGGGTCACCGACCGGGGTCCACCACAGCTGGGCCGTGGGCGTCCGGGCCAGCAGACCGCGCAGGGTGGCCAGGGCGGTGTCGACGTCCTCCCCGTCCACCGGCCCCGGCCCGGCGTCGGGCTGCCCGCCGAGATGCTGGCCGTCGTCGAGGCTGTCCGTCGGCGCCGTCGTGGTGCGGGACGCGTCGTCGCCACCGGTCACGCCCGCGCCTCCCTCGCCGCCCCCCGCGGGCGGGGCGGCGGTGGTCACCGTGGCGTCGTCGGTGCCGCTCGGCCGCGGCGCGTCCTCCTCGGTGCCGTCGTCGTCGGGGGAGGTGGTCGGGCCCGGGGACGTCTCTCCGGTCGGGTCGCCCGGTGGGCCGTCCTCGGGCCGGTCGTCCGGCTCCTCGAGCTCCTCGGGCTGCTCCGGAAGGAGCTGCCGGCCGCGCTCGACCGGGACGAGCAGCGCCGGGTCGACCATCCACGTCACGCCGGGCACGGAGAGGTTCTCCAGCCAGGTGCGGGCCTGCGAGCCCGGCCCGGTCGCCGCGAGCCACGCGGCGTGGCGGTCCTCGTCGTCCGGGGCGGTGAGCCCGGGGTCGGCCGGCAGGGTGAGCGGCACCACCCAGGCGACGTCGAGCGGGTCCTCCACCGGGGCCGGGCGCACGGCCGTGAGCACGGTGCGCGTCACGACCGGCTCCTCCTCCAGCTGCTCCTGCGTGGCCCAGACGTCAGAGGCCCCCGAGGCCTCGAGCTCCACCGCGAGCGCGGTCAGGTCCGTCGGCAGCCCGAGGAAGGTGTCGGCGGGGATCTCGACCCGGAAGGGGATGGAGGCTCCCGGCACGACGACGGGACCCACGTCGTCGACGCCGAGGATCCACCCGGCCTGCCGGGTGTCGCTCCCCTCGAGCCAGCTGGTCACGTCGGCCCGGGCCAGCAGCGGGGTCCACATCGCGCGGGCGGTGACCGTGGTGAGGCGGCGCTGGGCGGGACCGTCGTTGACGATGCGCCCGCGCACCGAGACCGGCTCCCCCACGCGGGGCACGGTGGGTCGGACCTCGTCCACGACGAGGCGCAGCCCCTCCTGCGCGTCCTCCACCAGGACGTCCTCCGCGACCGCCGACGCCGCTGCCGGGACCGGCGCCGCGAGGGCCGCCGGGGCGCCCCAGCCACCGGTGACGACGGCGGGCAGGAGCGTCAGGAGGGGGGCGAGGAGCCCGACCGCCGCTGCGGCACGAGGACGGGCCGCCCACGGGGAGCGGCGGGCTGACCGGACCACGACGTCGTCAGGCGCTCCGGGTCAGGCGCGTCCACGCCTCCCGCGCGATGCGGCGCTCGTTGGGGAAGGTCAGCTTGCGGTGGACCTCGTCCAACGGCACCCAGATGGCGTCGATCGCCTCCTGGTCAGGGTCCTTCTCGATCGTGAGGTAGCCACCGGTCGCCTCGAGCAGGTAGTGGTGGACCATCTTGTGGATCCGGTGGGAGGAGGTGGTGAACCAGTACTCGATGGTGCCCAGGGTGACGAGCACCCTGCCCTCGATGCCGGTCTCCTCCTCGACCTCCCGCTCCGCGGTCTGCACGAGCGTCTCGCCCGGCTCGACGTGACCCTTGGGCAGGCACCACTCGACCTTGCCCGAGCGGTTGCGCCGGGCGATGATCGCGATCCGGGCCCGTCCGTCGTGGACGTCGATGACGACCCCGCCCGCCGAGGTCTCGCTCACCGACGGCAGTCGTCGCGTGGACGGCTGGGGTCGGGAGGCGGTGGTCATCCTCCCACTGTAACCAGTGCGGGTCGCCGTCGCCCAGGGATCAGCGACCGGGCGGGCCGGTCCCCTACCCTGGAGACGATATGTCCACCTCCACCACGGCCGACGGTGCCCTCCTGGTCCAGGCCCTCCGTCACCTCCGCCCGACGCTGCCCCTGCTCACCGAGGTCGGCGAGCGCTTCGCCGCCGCCGGCCACGAGATCGCGCTGGTCGGCGGCCCCGTCCGGGACGCCTTCCTCGGCCGCACCTCGAGCGACCTCGACTTCGCCACCTCGGCCCGGCCGGAGCAGATCGAGGAGGTCCTCCAGGGGTGGGCCGACACGACGTGGGACATGGGCCGGGCGTTCGGCACCATCGGCTGCCGCCGGGGCCGGGACACCCTGGAGATCACGACCTACCGCGCCGACGCCTACGACGAGCACTCGCGCAAGCCGGTCGTCGCCTTCGGCGACAACCTCTCCGGCGACCTGGTCCGCCGCGACTTCAGCGTCAACGCGATGGCGCTGCGGCTGCCCGACCTGACCTTCGTCGACCCGCACGACGGCCTGACCGACCTCGCCGCCGCCCGGCTGCGCACCCCGCACACCCCCGACGTGTCCTTCAGCGACGACCCGCTGCGGATGATGCGCGCCGCCCGCTTCGCCGCCCAGCTCGCCCTCGTCCCGGCCCCCGAGGTGCTCGAGGCGATGCGGGG
>JASKZT010000054.1 GCA_030145965.1 Ornithinimicrobium sp. | reverse complement strand
CAGGTCTGGGTCCGCACCGGCCACCAGCTCGTCGCCGGCGAGGAGAGCACCGGCCTGGCCCGCTGGTGCGGCCTGCTCGACGTCGCCAACGGGATCGCGGGCCGGCAGCCGCCCGCGGAGTGGCTCTTCCCCAATGTCGACCTCACCCTGCACCTGCACCGCCCGCCCGTCGGGCCGTGGGTCGGCCTGGACACCCAGGTGTCCTGGGGACCGACCGGGATCGGGCAGTCCTCGTCGGCCGTCCACGACGTCGAGGGACCGGTCGGGACGGTCGAGCAGTCCCTGACGCTGCGCCGCCGCTCCTGACCTGCGAGAGGACGGTCGGCACGTCGCCCCGAGGCCGCGCCGCGCACCTCACCCGAACGGGCGAAAGTCCGTAACGATTGAGTCAAGTCCCTTGCGTTGCAGGGGGTCTCCAGGCGCACCATGGCTGAAGGTCCCTGATCGGCAACGGCGCCGCAGGGGCCGCTTCCCCTCCCCCTGACAAAGGAACTCCCGTGTCTCGACCACTGACACGTCGGGGCGCGCGCATCGCCGCGTTCGCCGCCGTCGCCACCCTGGCCTCTCCCCTGGCCATGACCGCCGCCTCGGCCTCCCCCGCCGAGGTCGACACGACCGACATCAAGATCGACGAGGTCCGCAAGACCTACATCGTCCAGCTCGACGAGCAGCCGATCGCCACCTACGACGGCGGCACCGCGGGCATCAAGGCCACCAAGCCCGCGCCCGGTCAGAAGGTCAAGGCCAACTCCGGCAACGCCAAGGCCTACGAGGCGCACCTGCGCAACGCGCAGCGCAAGGCCCTCCGCGAGGCCGGCGTCTCCGAGGACCGCAAGACGCACGAGTACACCGTGGCCCTCAACGGCTTCGCGGCCGAGCTGACCCCGAGCGAGGCGGCCCTGGTCGCCAAGGCGCAGGGCGTCGTCAGCGTCTGGGAGGACGAGGTCCGCTACGCCGACACCGTCACCACCCCCGACTACCTCGGCATGACGGGCGCGGACGGCGTCTGGCAGACCCAGTTCGGCGGCGACAAGAACGCCGGCAAGGGCATCGTCGTCGGCGTCATCGACACCGGCATCGACCCCGAGAACCCCAGCTTCGCCCCCATCGGCGCACCCGCGCCCGAGGGCGCCTTCGAGTGCGAGACCGGTGGCGACACCGCGTTCCAGTGCTCCGACAAGATCGTCGGCGCCCGCTTCTACGGCGCGGAGTACGGCAACAACGTCTCCTTCGACTTCAAGAGCCCGCGCGACACCAACGGGCACGGCTCGCACACCGCCGGCACCGCCGCCGGCAACCACGACGTGCCGATGTCGGTCGCCGGCACCGACCTCGGCCGGGGCTCCGGCATGGCCCCCGCCGCCCAGGTCGCGGTCTACAAGGCGCTGTGGCAGACGGCCGCGGGCGGCGGCTCGGGCACCACCGCCGGCCTGGTCGAGGCGATCAACGACGCGGTCGCCGACGGCGTCGACGTCATCAACTACTCGATCTCCGGCTCGCGCACCTCGGTCGTGAGCCCCGACGAGGTCGCCTTCCTCAACGCCGCCGCCGCGGGCATCTTCGTCGCCACCTCCGCCGGCAACAGCGGTGACACGGTCGGCGTCTCCTCGGTCGCGCACAACTCCCCGTGGACGACCACCGTCGCGGCGAGCACCCACAACCGCGGCGCGGAGAAGACCGTCACCCTGGGCGACGGCTCCACCTACGAGGGCGTGGGCGTCGGCGAGGCCGTCGGCCCGGCCCCGCTCGTCCTGGCCAGCGCCGTCGCCCTGCCGGGCGTCTCCGCCACCGCCGCCCGCGAGTGCTGGCTGGACGCCGACACCGCGACCCCCGGCCAGCAGCCCGCGCTCGACCCGGCCAAGGTCGCCGGCAAGATCGTCATCTGCGACCGCGGCACCGTCGACCGCGTGCACAAGAGCGCGGCCGTCAAGCTCGCCGGTGGCATCGGCATGGTCCAGACCAACACCTCGGACGCGCAGTCGCTCAACGCCGACTTCCACTCGCTGCCGAGCATCCACGTCAACGCGACGGACGGCGGCCGGATCAAGGCCTACCAGGCCTCGGCCGCCACCCCGACCGCGACCATCTCGGCGATGTCGACCGACCCGGTCAACGCGCCCGTCATGGCCGGCTTCTCCTCCTACGGCCCGGCGCTGGCAGGCGGCGGCGACCTGCTCAAGCCGGACATCACCGCCCCGGGCGTGGACGTCCTCGCGGCCTACCACGAGGACCTCACCACCGGTGAGCCGACGTTCAACCAGATCTCCGGCACCTCCATGTCGGCCCCGCACATCGCCGGCCTCGGTGCGCTGCTCAAGCAGAAGTACCCGAGCTGGAGCCCGATGGCGATCAAGTCGGCCATGATGACCACCGCCCGCCAGACCGACGACGCCGGTCAGCCCATCCAGTGGGTCGAGGGCGACGCCACGCCGCTCAACTACGGCGCCGGTGAGGTCCAGCCGAAGGCCTCCTACAACCCGGGCCTGGTCTACGACTCGAACGTCGCCGACTGGCTGAGCTACGCCTGCGGGATCGACCAGATGCAGACCATCGCCGGTGGCGCCGCCACCTGCGACGACGTGGCCGAGACCGACGCGAGCGACCTCAACTACCCGAGCATCGCGATCGGCGACCTCGCCGGCACGCAGAC
>JASKZT010000010.1 GCA_030145965.1 Ornithinimicrobium sp. | reverse complement strand
TCGCCCGGCTGCTGCAGTACCGCGCCTTCAAGCAGGTCGCCGGCGAGATGCGGCTGCGGATGGAGGGGGCGGGGCGGATCTTCGCCCGCGACGTCGGGGTCGAGGAGCGCTTCGCCGCGCTGCTGCCCGAGCTGGTCCTCACCGTGACGCCCGAGCAGCTGGCGATGATCGCCGGGCGCGCGATGATCCCGCGCCCGCCCCCTGCCGTCGGGGTGACCCACCTGCACGCCCCCCAGGTCTCGGTGCGCGAGCAGGCCTCCCTCCTCGTCGCCCGCCTGCGCGAGCACGGCACGTCGACCTTCCGCGACCTCGTCCGCGACGCCGGCAGCACGCTGGTGATCGTGGCCCGGTTCCTGGCCCTGCTCGAGCTCCTCCGCGACACGGTCGTGGAGGTCGAGCAGCCCGAGGCGCTCGGCGAGCTCACCGTGCGCTGGACCGGCCCGGCCGAGGGCCGTGCCGAAGTCGAGCCGGAGGTCGGGCCGGAGGTCGACGAGGATGTGCCGGACGGAGGCAGCGGTGGGTGAGGTCACGGGCACGAGCACGGGGCCGGCCGGCGAGCAGCGCCAGGTCGCCCTCGACCTCCAGGCCGTCCCCGGCGGTGCGCGCGCGGCGGTCGAGGCCGTCCTCATGGTGGTCGACGAGCCGGTCACCGAGGAGGCCCTGGCCGCGGCGCTCGAGCTGCCCACCGAGGACGTCGGCGCGCTCCTGGACGAGCTCGCCACCGAGTACGCCGAGAGCGAGCGCGGCTTCGTGCTGCGCCGTCTCGGCGGGGGCTGGCGGGTCTACACCCGCCCCGAGCACGCCCCGGTCGTGGAGAGGTTCCTCCTCGGCGGCCAGCAGGCCAGGCTCACCCAGGCGGCCCTGGAGACCCTCGCGGTCATCGCCTACCGTCAGCCCATCAGCCGCGCCCGGATCGGGGCCATCCGCGGCGTCAACGTCGACGGCGTCGTCCGGACGCTCCTGGCCCGCGGCATGGTGACCGAGGTCGGCCAGGAGCCCACGGCCGGCGCGGTCCTCTACGGCACCACCGACCTCTTCCTCCAGCGCATGGCGCTGGACACCCTCGACGATCTGCCGGCACTCGCTCCCTACCTGCCCTCGGCCGAGGTGCTGGAGGAGCTCGCCGCGGAAGGACTGGCATGAACGACGGACGAAGCACAGGCGGAGCAGGACGCGGCGGGCGCACCCCGCGCGGAGGCGGGTCGGGCGGCACCGGCCGCGGCGGCGGGTCCGCGGGAGGCCGCGGCGGCGGGTCCGCGGGAGGTCGCGGAGGCGGCCGACCCACACGACGCTCCAGCGACGGCGGGACGGCCGGTCCTCGGCGCGCAGGGACGGTCAAGCCGCCCCGCCGGCAGCGCCAGCAGCCCGGCCCGACGGCCCACGTCGACGTGCACGACCCCGAGGGCGTGCGCCTGCAGAAGCTGCTGGCCTCGGCCGGCTTCGGCAGCCGCCGCGCCTGCGAGAAGCTCATCGAGGACGGCCGCGTCCAGGTGGACGGGCAGGTCGTGCGCGAGCTCGGCGTCCGCGTCGACCCCTCCCGCCAGGTGGTCCACGTCGACGGCGACCGGGTCGTCACCGACACCGACAAGGTCTACCTGGCCTTCAACAAGCCGGCAGGGGTCGTCTCCACCATGCAGGACGACGAGGGACGTCCCTCGCTCGCCGACTACGTCGGTCACCTGTCGCACCGGCTCTTCCACGTGGGCCGGCTCGACTTCGACACCGAGGGCCTGCTCCTGCTGACCAACGACGGCGACCTCGCCCACCGGCTGCAGCACCCGGCCTACGGCGTTCCCAAGACCTACGTGGCGCAGGTGCACGGCCTCATCGGCAAGGACGTGGGCAAGCAGCTGCGCCAGGGCGTCGAGCTCGAGGACGGCCCGGCGAAGGCCGACTCCTTCAAGGTCGTGGACTCCCTGCCCGGGCACTCCATCGTCGAGGTCGTCCTGCACGAGGGCCGCAAGCACATCGTGCGCCGGATGCTCGACGAGGTCGGCTTCCCGGTCGAGATGCTGGCCCGCACCCAGGTCGGACCGGTGCACCTGGGCGAGCTGCGGCCGGGACGCTACCGGGCGCTCTCGGCCGAGGAGGTCGCCCAGCTCTACCACGCCGCCGGGCTCTGAGCACCCCCCGGCGGCGTCCGGCCGCCGGAGGGTATGCCGTTAGGCTGGACGGGTGCCTGACTCCCCGATCACCATCGCCATCGACGGTCCGAGCGGCTCGGGCAAGTCGTCGGTCTCCAGGACTGTCGCGCGGTCTCTCGGGCTGGCCTACCTCGACACCGGCGCGATGTACCGCGCCCTCGCCTGGTGGTGCCTGGAGCGTGGGCTGGACCTGCAGGACCAGCCCGCGGTCGCCCGCGCCGCGCACGAGCTGCCGCTGGAGATCGGCACCGACCCCGACGCCGCGCACGTGCAGGTCGACGGCACCGACGTCACGGAGGCGATCCGCCAGACCCGGATCAGCACCGAGGTGTCGGCCGTGGCCACCAACCTCGACGTGCGGGCCGAGCTGCGCCGGCGCCAGCGCGAGCTCATCGCCGGCCTCCGGGCGGAGCGCGGCGGGGTGGTCGTCGAGGGCCGCGACATCACCACCGTCGTCGCCCCCGACGCCGACCACCGCATCCTCGTCACGGCCTCCGAGGAGGCCCGGCTGGCCCGGCGCTCGGCCGAGCTGCACGGCAGCACCGACGCCGCCACCCTGGCGGCCACGCGCGACCAGGTCGTGCGCCGCGACCGGGACGACGCGACCGTGAGCGCCTTCTTCGAGCCCGCCGACGGCGTCACCGGCCTCGACACCTCCGACCTGACGTTCGAGGAGTCGGTCCAGGCCGTCCTCGACCTCGTCTCCGGCCGGCTGGCCGCCCCCCGCACCGACACCCCCGACCTCCAGGAGCACCGATGAGCCTGCCCCCCGACCCCAGCCAGAAGCTCGCCGCCTACGCCCACCCCGAGCGGCTGGTCAGCACCGCCTGGCTCGCCGAGCACCTGGGCGCCGACGGGCTCGTCGTCCTCGAGTCCGACGAGGACGTCCTGCTCTACGACACCGGGCACATCCCCGGCGCGCTCAAGCTCGACTGGCACACCGACCTCAACGACCCCCTCACCCGCGACTACGTCGACGGCGAGCGCTTCGCCGCGGTCATGGGGGAGCGCGGCATCTCCCGCGACACCACCGTGGTGATCTACGGGGACAAGTCCAACTGGTGGGCGGCCTACGCGCTGTGGGTCCTGACCCTCTTCGGCCACGAGGACGTCCGGCTCCTCGACGGCGGCCGCTCCGCCTGGGTCGCCGAGGGGCGGGAGATGACCACCGACGTGCCGACGACGCAGCCCGTGGACTACCCCGTCGTCGAGCGCGACGACACCCGGGTGCGCGCCTTCAAGGACGACGTCCTGGCGCACCTGGGCCGGCCGATGGTCGACGTGCGCTCCCCGGGGGAGTACTCCGGTGAGCTGCTGCACATGCCCGACTACCCGCAGGAGGGCGCCATGCGGGGCGGGCACATCCCCGGAGCCCGGTCGGTGCCCTGGGCCCGCGCGGCGGCCGAGGACGGCACCTTCCGCTCGCGCGAGGAGCTGGAGCAGATCTACCTGCAGGAGCAGGGACTGGACCCCTCCGACGACGTCGTGGCCTACTGCCGCATCGGCGAGCGCTCCAGCCACACCTGGTTCGTGCTGACCCACCTCCTCGGCTTCGACAAGGTCCGCAACTACGACGGCAGCTGGACCGAGTGGGGCAACGCCGTCGGCGTGCCGGTGGAGCGGTGAGCATGACCGCGGCCGACGACGTGCGCACCGGGCTGCCGCAGGCCATGGCCGACCTGGCCGAGGACTTCCACGCGGTGAGCGAGAAGGAGCGCCTCCAGCTGCTCCTCGAGCTGAGCACCGGTCTGCCCGCCCCGCCCGACCGCTACGCCGGCCACCTGGACCAGATGGAGCGGGTGGACGAGTGCCAGTCGCCGCTCTTCCTCGCGGTCGAGGTCGCCGAGGACGCCGACCGGACGGTGTCGCTCTACTTCGACGCCCCCGCCGAGGCGCCGACGACCCGGGGCTTCGCGGGCATCCTGCACGAGGGGCTGCACGGGCTGCCCGCGGCCGAGGTGCTCGCGGTGCCCGACGACGCCCCCTACCGGTTCGGGCTGGCCGAGGCCGTCTCCCCGCTGCGCATGCGGGGGATGGTGGGCATGCTCGCCCGGATCAAGCGACAGGTGCGGCTGCGCGCCGAGGCGCTGGGCGCGGGAGGTCGGGCATGAGCGGGCAGGACCCGCAGACCGGTGCCGAGGACGGCGACCTCGAGGAGGTCCAGGTCGAGTGGACCAGGGGCGCCGACCCCGACGCCGAGCCGACCGAGGAGGACCGGCAGCTCGAGCGCGCGCTGCGCGTCGGGCTGGACGACTTCGAGCTCTCCGAGGACGACCTCGACCTCGTCGAGACCGGCGAGCTGCCCTCCAGCGACCGTGACGAGTCCGAGCTGCGGCCGGTGGTGGCGGTCGTCGGCCGCCCCAACGTGGGCAAGTCCAGCGTGGTCAACCGCATCCTGGGCCGCCGCGAGGCGGTGGTCGAGGACGTCCCGGGCGTGACCCGCGACCGGGTCGCCTACGACGGCGACTGGTCGGGCCGGCGCTTCACGCTCGTCGACACCGGCGGCTGGGAGGTGGACGCCTCCGGCATCCACCTGCGGGTGGCCGAGCAGGCGGAGGTGGCGGTCGAGCTCGCGGACGCGGTGCTCTTCATCGTCGACGCCACGGTCGGCGCCACCGACACCGACGAGCAGGTCGTCCGCCTGCTGCGGCGCTCGGGCAAGCCGGTGGTCCTCATCGCCAACAAGGTCGACGACCAGCGCTTCGAGGCCGACGCCGCGATGCTGTGGTCCCTCGGCCTCGGCCAGCCCTGGCCGGTGTCGGCGCTGCACGGCCGGGGTACGGGCGACGCGCTCGACGCGCTCCTGGACGTCCTGCCCGACACCACGTCGGTGCCCGGCGCCTACCCCCGGGGCGGTCCGCGACGCGTGGCGCTGCTGGGTCGTCCCAACGTCGGCAAGTCCTCGCTGCTCAACCGGCTGGCCGGTGAGGAGCGGGTCGTCGTCGACGAGGTCGCCGGCACCACGCGCGACCCGGTCGACGAGCTCGTCGAGCTGGGCGGCAAGGTCTGGCGCTTCGCCGACACCGCCGGCATCCGTCGCCGGGTGCACCAGACCCGCGGCGCCGACTTCTACGCCTCCCTGCGCACCCAGACGGCGCTGGAGAAGGCCGAGGTCGCCGTGGTCCTCGTCGACGTCTCCGAGCCGCTGAGCGAGCAGGACGTGCGGGTCGTGCAGCACGTGGTGGACTCGGGCCGCGCGCTGGTCCTGGCGTTCAACAAGTGGGACACGATGGACGAGGAGCGTCGCTACTACCTCGAGCGCGAGATCGAGCGCGACCTCGTGCAGATGCAGTGGGCCCCGCGGGTCAACATCTCGGCCTCGACCGGGCGCAACGTCGCCAAGCTCGTCCCCGCCCTGGAGACGGCGCTCGGCTCCTGGGACCGGCGCATCCCGACGGCGCGGCTCAACGCCTTCTTCGGAGAGGTCGCGGCGGCCCACCCCCACCCGGTGCGCAGCGGCAAGCAGCCGCGCATCCTCTTCGCCACCCAGGCCGACACCCGCCCGCCGCGGTTCGTCATCTTCGCCTCGGGCTTCATCGAGGCCGGCTACCGGCGCTTCCTCGAGCGGCGGCTGCGCGAGCAGTTCGGCTTCGAGGGCACCCCGATCGAGATCTCGGTGCGGGTGCGGGAGAAGCGCTCCCGGCGCTGAGGACCACGTTCCCCCCGCCGGGCACCGACCGGGGGAGGGGATTGGGTCACCAGGGTCCCCATGGGTTAAGGTGATCCTCGCCTTCACGGGCCTCGGGCTGTGGCGCAGCTTGGTAGCGCACTTGACTGGGGGTCAAGGGGTCGCAGGTTCAAA
>JASKZT010000009.1 GCA_030145965.1 Ornithinimicrobium sp. | reverse complement strand
CCGGCCCGTCGAAGAAGGTCGCCGGCCGCTCCGCGGTCCCGCCCTCGCGCCAGCCCGGTGGTGTCGTCCCCGGCGCCGGCCCTGTCATCGCCGCCCGGCCGGGCCGAAGGTGAACCGGGTGCAGTCGGTCGGGAAGGAGAACCACGCCATCGCCCGGTGCGGCGTGACCACCCGCAGCCCGCCGCCGTCCTCCCCGGCCCAGGAGCCGGCGGTCGGGGTGTACCCGGCCGCGGCGTACTTGCCGAAGGCGTCCGCGAGCCGGGCGCCCAGGCCCTGGGCGTCAGCCCTGGTCGCGTGCGAGTCGCCCTCGACGATGACGACCTCGGTGCCGCTCTCCAGCGTGAGCGTGACCGCGGGGTTGACCTCGACGTTGCGGGCGTGCCGCGTGGTCGGGGCGCCGTCGTAGAAGAACCGGCCGTCCAGCCACACGCCCCACCGCGGCACCGAGTGGGGTCGCCCGTCCGGCCGCACGCTGGCGATCCAGTAGTGCTGCGCCTCGCGCAGCCGTGGCTCGACCTGGTCCCAGGTGAGCAGACCCTCGCTCGTCTCCGGTATGCCGTAGCCCTCCGGGAAGGTCGGACGGCTCGACGTCGGCGTCGTCTCCATGGCACGACCGTAGACCCGCCCACCGACATCGCGCGCCGGTGGCATCATCGAGGGTGATGGGCACCCGCACCTCGACCGAGCAGCGGCTGCGCGACCTGGCGCTGCTGCGACGCGTGCGCGACCGCATCGACCGCGACTACGCCCGGCCGCTGGACGTGCCAGGGCTCGCCCGCGAGGCGCACGTGTCGGCCGGTCACCTGTCGCGGCAGTTCCGCGAGGCCTACGGCGAGTCGCCCTACTCCTACCTCATGACCCGCCGCATCGAGCGGGCGATGACGCTGCTGCGCCGCGGCGACCTCGGCGTGACCGAGGTGTGCTTCGCGGTCGGCTTCTCCTCCCTGGGCACGTTCAGCACCCGGTTCTCCGAGCTCGTGGGGGTCCCGCCGAGCACCTACCGGCGCGACGCCGAGCGGCTCTCCCTCCCGCCGTGCGTGACGCGACGGGTCACCAGACCGATCAGGAATCGAGAAGCGCCCCTGCCGACGAGGCCCCTACCGTGAAGGGCATGGACATCACGATCTCCTCCAGCTTCCTGCCCACCGACGACCCCGAGGCGTCGCTGGCGTTCTACCGTGACGTGCTCGGCTTCGACGTCCGCGGCGACGTGGGGTCCGGCACCATGCGCTGGGTCACCGTCGGCCCGCCCGGCCAGCCGGGCACCTCCATCGTGCTGCACCCGCCGGCGGTGGACCCCGGCATCACCGAGGACGAGCGCGCGGTCATCACCGAGATGATGGCCAAGGGCACCTTCGCCGGGATCAACCTGGCCACGACCGACCTCGACGCGGCCTTCGAGCGGGTCCAGGCCAGCGGCGCCGAGGTCATGCAGGAGCCCATGGACCAGGACTGGGGCGCCCGCGACTTCGCCGTGCGCGACCCCGCCGGCAACTCCGTCCGCGTCCAGCAGGCCTGAGGGGGCGACGATGGCCACGAAGGGCACGGGCCTGTCCGCCGCGGAGAAGAAGGCCGTCAAGGAGCGTGCGGCCGAGCTGAGGGCGAGCCAGAAGAAGGAGAAGCTCGAGCAGGCGCTGCTCGCGAGCATCGCCGAGCTGCCCGAGGACGAGGGCCGGATGGCTCGGCAGGTCCACGACATCGTCACCGACGAGGCGCCGCACCTGACCGCCAAGACCTGGTACGGCATGCCCGCCTGGGCCGACGACGGCAAGGTCGTCCTCTTCTTCCAGGGCGCCTCCACCTTCGACGCCCGCTACTCCACCCTCGGGTTCAACGACGCCGCGCACCTCGACCAGGGGTCCATGTGGCCGACGGCGTGGGCGCTCACGGCCCTGAGCGACGAGCACGAGCAGACGCTGCGCGAGCTCGTGCGCCGCGCGGTCGGGGCGGCGTCGTGAGCGGCCTGGCGCTGCGCCCCAAGCTCGTCGTGCAGGACGCCTCCGCGGCGACCGACTGGTACGCCGAGGTGCTCGGCGCCACGGTCCTGCACCGGTGGACGATGGGCGCGGCCGTCGTCCTCGCCGAGCTCGAGCTCCCGGGCGGCGACGTGCTGCAGGTCAAGGACGCCGACGAGCACGACCCCGCCCCGGGCGGGCCCGAGGGGGTGGCGGGGGTCGTCCTCGACGTCGTCTGCGACGACCCCGACGCGGTCGCGGCCAGGGCCCTGGAGCGCGGCGCCCGCACCGTGTTCGAGGTCGCCGACCAGCCCTACGGCTCGCGGCAGGGCCGCTTCCGCGACCCCTTCGGCCACCAGTGGATCGTCGGCACGCCGGTCAGCCTGTCCGACGAGGAGGTCCAGGCCGCCCTCGACGCCTGGGCGGCCGGGGGCTGACCCCCGCGCCGACCGCGCTCAGCCCACCCAGACCCGTGCGTTGCGGAACATCCGCAGCCACGGGCCGGGCTCGTCGAGCGGCCCGTCGGTCCAGGACATCTGCACATTGCGCTGCACCCGCTCCGGGTGGGGCATCATCGCGGTGAACCGGCCGTCGGGGGTGGTCACCGCGGTGAGCCCGCCCGGCGAGCCGTTGGGGTTGAGGGGGTAGGCCGTGGTCGGCGCACCCGTCCCGTCCACGTACCGCGCGGCCGCGAGCACGGCCCGCTCGTCGCCCCGGGCGGAGAAGTCGGCGAAGCCCTCGCCGTGCGCGACCGCGACGGGCAGCCGCGAGCCGGCCATCCCGCGGAACATGATCGACGGGCTCTCGGTGACCTCCACCATCGAGAGGCGGGCCTCGTACTGCTCGCTCCGGTTGCGCGTGAAGCGCGGCCACGCCTGGGCGCCCGGCACGATGTCGGCCAGCGCGGCGAACATCTGGCAGCCGTTGCAGATCCCCAGCCCGAAGGTGTCGGGGCGGGCGAAGAAGCCGGTGAAGGCCTCCAGCAGGCGCGGGTTGAAGCGCACCGAGCGGGCCCAGCCCTCGCCCGCGCCGAGGGTGTCGCCGTAGGAGAAGCCGCCGCAGGCGACGAGCCCCACGACCCCGGCGTCGGCCAGGTCGAAGCGCCCGGCCTGCAGGTCGGTCATGTGGACGTCGTAGGTGTCGAAGCCCGCCCGGTCGAACGCGAAGGCGGTCTCCACGTGGGAGTTGACCCCCTGCTCGCGCAGGATGGCGACGGTGGGTCGGGCGCCGAGGTTGAGGTAGGGCGCGGAGACGTCCTCGCGCGGGTCGAAGGTCGGCGCGACGTGCAGCCCCGGGTCCCCTTCGGCACCCACGGCGGCGTGCTCCTCGTCGGCGCAGGCGGGGTTGTCGCGCAGCGCGCTGATCCGCCAGGAGACCTCGTCCCAGGCCTGGGCCAGGTCGCGCAGGCTCTCCTCGAGCACCGTCTGGCCCGCGACCGAGACCCGTACCCCGCGGTCGGGCGCGGTGCGGCCGACGACGCGGGCCAGGCCGCCCAGCCCGTGCCGGGCGAGCACCTCCAGGACCTCGTCGGCGGCGTCCGCGGGGACGCCGAGGACGACGCCGAGCTCCTCGGTCAGCAGCGCGGGCAGGGAGCCGACCTCGAGCCGGACCCCGGTCCCCCCGGCGAAGGCCATCTCGCAGGCCGCCGCCCACAGGCCGCCGTCGGAGCGGTCGTGGTAGGCCGTGACGAGGCCCGACCCGCGCAGCTCGCCGAGCGCCGCGGCCAGGTCGAGCAGGCGCTGCGGGTCGTCGAGGTCGGGCACGGCCCCGCCGAACCCGCCGCGGACGAGGCCGGTCACCGAGCCGCCGAGCCGGTCGCGGCCCGCGCCCAGGTCGACGAGCACGAGCGCGGAGCCGTCGAGCAGCTGCGGCGTCCACGTGCCCCGCACGTCCGGCAGCGAGGCGAAGGCGGAGACGACGAGCGACACCGGCGAGACCACCTGACGCGCCGTGCCGTCCTCGTCGGTCCACGTGGTGCGCATCGACAGCGAGTCCTTGCCCACCGGCACGGAGATGCCCAGCGCGGGGCACAGCTCCATCGCGACGGCGTGGACGGTGTCGTAGAGCGCGGCGTCCTCGCCGTCCTCGCCGGCGGCGGCCATCCAGTTGCACGACAGCTTGACGCCGGAGAGGGTGACCGGTGCGGCGAGCAGGTTGGTCAGCGCCTCGCCGACCGCCATCCGCCCGGAGGCCGGGCCGTCGACCGCGGCCAGCGGGGTCCGCTCGCCGCTGGCCATCGCCTGGCCGGCCAGGCCGACGTGGTCGGACAGGGTGACCGCGACGTCGGCGACCGGCACCTGCCAGGGGCCGACCATCTGGTCGCGGTGGGTGAGACCGCCGACGGTGCGGTCGGCGATCGTCACGAGGAAGCGCTTGGAGGCCACGGTGGGATGGCGCAGGACGGCGTAGGCGGTCTCGCGCACCTCCCGCGCGTCCAGGGCTCCCAGGTCGAGCTCGGGGGTGGTGCGGGTCACCCGCCGGGCGTCGCGGGTCATCCGGGGGGGCTTGCCCAGCAGCACCTCCATCGGCATGTCGACGGCGACGTCCTGCTCCGGCGCCGCGTCGTCGGCGAGCACCAGCCGGGCGTCGTCGCGGGCGACGCCCACGACCGACCACGGGCAGCGCTCGCGCTCGCACAGCGCGACGAAGGTGGGCAGAGCGTCGGGCGCGACCGCCAGGACGTAGCGCTCCTGGCTCTCGTTGGACCAGATCTCCTTGGGGGAGAGCCCCGACTCCTCCAGCGGCACCGAGGACAGGTCGAAGCGGGCGCCCAGGCCGGCGTCGTGGACGAGCTCGGGGAAGGCGTTGGACAGCCCGCCCGCGCCGACGTCGTGGACGGCCAGGACGGGGTTGTCCGTCCCGAGGGAGGCGCAGTGGCTGATGACCTCCTGCGCGCGGCGCTGCATCTCGGGGTTGCCGCGCTGCACGGAGTCGAAGTCCAGCTCGGCCGCGTTGACGCCGGAGGCCATCGAGCTCGCCGCGCCGCCGCCCATGCCGATCCGCATGCCGGGGCCGCCGATCTGGACGAGCAGGGTCCCGGCGGGGAAGAGCACCTTCTCGGTCTGCCCGGCGCTGATCGACCCGAGGCCGCCTGCGCTCATGACCGGCTTGTGGTAGCCGCGCCGCACGCCGTCGACCGTCTGCTCGTAGACGCGGAAGAACCCGCCCAGTCCCGGCCGGCCGAACTCGTTGTTGAAGGCGGCCGCGCCGATCGGCCCCTCGAGCATGATGTCGAGCGGGCTGGCGAGGTGACCGGGCCGGGCCTGCTCCTCGGCCTCCCAGGGCTCGGCCGTCCCCGGCAGGTGCAGGTTGGACACGACGAAACCGGTCAGGCCCGCCTTGGGGGCGCTGCCGCGCCCGGTGGCGCCCTCGTCGCGGATCTCCCCGCCGGCGCCCGTCGCCGCGCCGGCGAACGGCGAGATCGCGGTCGGGTGGTTGTGCGTCTCGACCTTCATGAGGACGTGGACGTCCTCCTCGCGCCCGGCGTAGCGGCTCGGCCCGCCGAGGTCGACCGCGCCGCCGTCGCCGGCCCGCCCCTCCGGCGTCCACCGGGTGACCCGGCCGCCCTCCATGACCGAGGCGTTGTCCTTGTAGGCGACGACGGTGCCCTCGGGGTGGAGCTCCTCGGTGTGGCGGATCATCGCGAAGAGGGACCGCGGCTGGGGCTGGCCGTCGATGACGTAGTCGGCGTTGAAGATCTTGTGCCGGCAGTGCTCGGAGTTGGCCTGCGCGAACATCGTCAGCTCGACGTCGGTGGGGTTGCGCCCCAGGTCGGTGAAGGCGTCGACGAGGTAGTCGACCTCGTCGGGGGCCAGCGCCAGGCCCCAGGCCCGGTCGGCCTCCTCCAGGGCCTGCCGGCCGCGGCCGAGCACGTCCACACGCTGCATCGGCGCCGGCTCGCGCTCGGCGAAGAGGGCGGCGGCCGCCTCCCGCGCGGGGAGCGCGGTCTCGGTCATCCGGTCGTGCAGCACGGCCGCGCAGCGGACCCACTCCTCCTCGGTGAGGGCCGACCCCTCCAGGCTCAGGTGGTGCTCGGTCACCCGCTCGACCCGGTGCACCTCCAGGCCGCAGCTGTGGACGATGTCGGTGGCCTTGCTCGCCCACGGCGAGATCGTGCCGAGGCGCGGCGCGACCACCACGAGCGCGTCGCCCTCAGCGCCTGCCCAGGGCTCGCCGTAGGTGAGGATCGCCCCGAGCTGCTCCAGCGCGGCGGCGGCGGGCTCCTCCTGCGCCGCGACCCAGTGCGCGTGCCGCGCCGTCAGCCCGCTCACCCGCGGCACGGCGGACCGCAGCCGGCGCAGCAGCGCCCGGGTCCGGAAGTCGGAGAGGGCGGACCCTCCGGCGAAGGTGGTCAGCCAGTAGTCGTGCGCGGCCATCGGGCGGCTCCTAGACGGTCGGGGTGGTGCCGCTGAACGGCTGTCCGGTGAGGTTCTCGTAGGCCTCGACGTAGCGGGCGCGGGCCAGCTCGACCACATCGACCGGCAACGGGGGAGGAGGTGTGTCCGAGGCCCTGTCCCAGCCGCTCGCCGGGGAGGTCAGCCAGTCGCGGACGACCTGCTTGTCGTAGGAGGTCTGGGGGTGACCGGGCTCCCACGCGCTCGCCCGCCAGAAGCGGGAGGAGTCGGGGGTGAGCAGCTCGTCGGCGAGGACGACGTCGACGACCTCCGGGTCGACCGCGGCCCAGTCGACCTCCC
>JASKZT010000007.1 GCA_030145965.1 Ornithinimicrobium sp. | reverse complement strand
TCCGGGGCGAGATCCGCCGCCTCCAGGGCCTGCCCGAGGACGAGCTCTACGTCGCCGCCAAGGAGCTGCAGGCCCCCTACGAGCTGGTCAAGGAGGTCGCGCAGGCCGGCAAGCTGCCCGTCGTGCTCTTCACCGCGGGCGGCATCGCCACCCCGGCCGACGCCGCCATGATGATGCAGCTCGGCGCCGAGGGCGTCTTCGTCGGCTCGGGCATCTTCAAGTCGGGCAACCCCGCCGAGCGCGCCGCGGCCATCGTCAAGGCCACGACCTTCTTCGACGACCCCGACACGGTCGCCTCGGTCTCCCGCGGCCTCGGCGAGGCGATGGTCGGCATCAACGTCGACGACATCCCGGTGCCGCACCGGCTCGCCGAGCGCGGCTGGTGAGCGCCGCGCCCGACGAGCGGCCGCTCGTCGGTGTCCTGGCGGTCCAGGGCGACGTGCGCGAGCACGTCGCCGCGCTGCGCAGCGCCGGGGCGGACACCCGCACGGTGCGCCGCCCCGCCGAGCTGGACGGGCTGGACGGCCTCGTCGTGCCGGGCGGGGAGTCGACGACGATCGACCGGCTCAGCCGGATCTTCGGGCTGCACGAGCCGCTGCGCGAGCGCATCGCCGCCGGCCTGCCGGTCTACGGCTCGTGCGCCGGGATGATCCAGCTGGCCGACCGCATCCTCGACGGGCACCCCCTGCAGCAGTCCTTCGGCGGGATCGACATGACCGTGCGGCGCAACGCCTTCGGGCGTCAGGTGGACTCCTTCGAGGCCGACCTGCACGTCGAGGGCCTGAGCCGGGCCGAGGACCCCTTCCACGCCGTCTTCATCCGGGCGCCCCGCGTGGAGGACGCCGGCCCCGAGGTCGAGGTGCTGGCGGTGGTCGACGACGCGGTGGTGGCCGTGCGCCAGGGCAACCTGCTCGCCACGTCCTTCCACCCCGAGGTCACCGACGACCACCGGGTGCACGAGCTCTTCGTGCGGATGTGCGTGGCGGCCGCCGTGTCGGGCCGCGGTGAGGACGCCGGTAGAGTCGGGGGCCGTTGCAGTCCGGTCGAGGGAATGAGGGAGCGCTGATGTCCGGTCACTCCAAGTGGGCGACGACCAAGCACAAGAAGGCGGCCATCGACGCCAAGCGGGGCAAGCTCTTCGCCAAGCTGATCAAGAACATCGAGGTGGCCGCGCGGACCGGCGGTGGGGACCCGGCCGGCAACCCGACGCTCTTCGACGCCATCCAGAAGGCCAAGAAGTCCTCGGTCCCCAACGACAACATCGACCGCGCGGTCAAGCGCGGCTCGGGCGCGGAGGCCGGTGGAGCGTCCTACGAGGCGCTGACCTACGAGTGGTACGCCTCGGGCGGCGTCGCGCTCTACATCGAGTGCCTGACCGACAACAAGAACCGCGCCGTCATGGAGGTCCGCACGGCCCTCTCCCGCAACGGCGGCTCGATGGCCGACAGCGGCTCGGTCGCCTACCTCTTCAACCGCAAGGGCCAGGTCCTCGTGCCCAAGGCCCAGGAGTCGGGCGAGCTGACCGAGGACGGGCTGCTCGAGATCGTGCTGGAGGCCGGCGCGGAGGAGGTCAGCGACCTCGAGGACGCCTACGAGGTCATCAGCGAGGCCGGCGACGTCGTCGCGGTGCGGACCTCGCTCCAGGAGGCCGGCGTCGACTACGACTCCGCCGAGGTGACCTTCGTGCCGACCATGGAGGTGACCGTCGACTCCGACGGCGCCCGCAAGGTCATGAAGGTCGTCGACGCGCTCGAGGACTGCGACGACGTGCAGAACGTCTACACCAACGCCGACATCCCCGACGAGGTCCTGCAGGAGATCGAGGACTGAGGCGGCCACCCGCCGCCGGCGGGGCGTGTCGCGGGCCGGGACCGGTCCGCCCGCGGGGTAGCGTGAGTGCGAACACCTGTCCAGCACCACGCCGCCGCGCAGCCAGGCACCGCACCCCGGCCGGGCCGCCACGGCAGACCCGAGGAGGGCCGATCGTGCGCGTGCTCGGCGTCGACCCCGGCCTGACCCGCTGCGGCCTGGGCGTCGTCGAGGGCCTTCCGGGCCGCCGGCTGCGCATGGTGGCGGTCGGGGTCGTGCGCACGCCGACCACCGACGACCCCCAGGAGCGGCTGCTGTCGGTGCAGACCGAGATCGACCAGTGGCTGGTCGACTGGGAGCCCGACGCGATCGCGGTCGAGAGGGTCTTCGCCCGCGCCAACATCCGCGGGATCATGGGCACCGCGCAGGCCTCGGCCATCCCGATGCTGGCAGCCGCCCGTCTGGGCCTGGGCCTGGGGCTGCACACGCCCTCGGAGGTCAAGGCCGCGGTCACCGGGAACGGCCGCGCGGACAAGGCGCAGGTGACCAGCATGGTGACCCGCATCCTCGCGCTCGACGTCGCGCCCCGGCCGGCCGACGCCGCCGACGCGCTCGCCCTGGCCATCTGCCACCTGTGGCGCAGCGGGGCCGACGCCCGCCTCGCCGGGGGCGGGGAGGACCGCAACCGCATCCAGCAGGCCCAGGAGCAGGCGCAGCAGGCACCGCCCAACCGGCTGGCGCAGCTGCACGCCCAGCACCGCACCGCCGCCCGCTCGGCCACGGCCCGCGCCGCCGCCGGACGCGGCGCCACCACCCCCAGGAGGACCTTCCCGTGATTGCTTCCGTGCGCGGCCCCGTGCGCCACGTCGGTCTGGACCACGTCGTGGTGGAGGTCGGCGGCGTGGGCCTCCTCGTGCACACGACCCCCGCCACGGCCGCGGAGAGCCGCGTCGGCCAGGAGGCCACGCTCGAGACCACCCTCGTCGTGCGCGAGGAGTCGCTCACCCTCTACGGCTTCCGCGGCGCGGACGCCAAGGCGCTCTTCGAGCAGGTGCAGACCGTCTCCGGCGTCGGTCCGCGCCTCGCGCTGGCGATGCTCTCCGTCCACGCCCCCGACGCCGTCCGCCGGGCCCTCGCCCAGGGCGACCTCGCCGCGTTGACCAAGGTCCCCGGCATCGGCCGCAAGTCGGCCGAGAGGCTGGTCCTGGAGCTCAAGGACAAGATCCTCGCGGTCGGGGTGGACCCTGCCGACCTCGCGGTGCGACCGGCCGGTGCGGGCGGCGACGACGCCGTCCTCGGCCAGGTGCGCACGGCCCTGGAGGGTCTGGGCTGGTCGGCCAAGCAGGCCGGTGACGCGGTCCGCACGGTGACCGCGGCGGGCCACGCCCCGGCCGGCGTCTCGGACATCCTGCGCGCGGCCCTGCGGGAGCTCGGCCGGTGACCGCGAGCTGGGACGACGGCTCCCGCGAGGTCGACCTGGCGGGGGAGGACCCCGGTCCGGGCCGGGTCGTCGACGCCGGCTCCTCCGACGAGGAGCGCCGCGTCGAGGCGGCCCTGCGGCCCCGGCGGCTGGCCGACTTCCCCGGGCAGCGGCGGGTGCGCGACCAGCTCGGGCTCGTGCTCGAGGCCGCCCGGCGCCGGGCCGCCCCGCCCGACCACGTCCTGCTCTCCGGGCCTCCCGGCCTGGGCAAGACGACGCTGGCGATGATCATCGCCGCGGAGCTGGAGCAGCCGATCCGCATCACGAGCGGCCCCGCGATCCAGCACGCGGGGGACCTCGCCGCCGTCCTGTCCTCCATGGTGGAGGGCGAGGTGCTCTTCCTCGACGAGATCCACCGGATGTCCCGGCCCGCCGAGGAGATGCTCTACCTGGCGATGGAGGACTTCCGCGTCGACGTCATCGTCGGCAAGGGCCCGGGGGCGACGGCGATCCCGCTGGAGCTGCCGCCGTTCACCGTCGTCGGCGCGACGACGCGGGCGGGGCTCCTGCCCGCGCCGCTGCGCGACCGCTTCGGCTTCACCGGCCACCTCGACTTCTACGACACCGCCGACCTCGTGACGATCCTGACCCGCAACGCCCAGCTGCTCGGCATCGAGGCCGACGTCACGGGCATCACCCAGATCGCCTCCCGCTCCCGCGGCACGCCGCGCATCGCCAACCGCCTGCTGCGCCGGGTCCGCGACTGGGCCCAGGTGCACGGCCACGGGCGGGTCGACGACGCGGCCGCGCAGGCGGCCCTGGCCCTCTTCGACGTCGACGCGCTCGGGCTGGACCGGCTGGACCGGGCGGTGCTCGAGGCCCTGTGCACCCGCTTCGGCGGAGGACCGGTCGGGCTGTCGACGCTGGCCGTCGCCGTGGGGGAGGAGCCGGACACGGTCGAGACGGTCGCCGAGCCCTACCTCGTGCGCGAGGGCTTCATGGTCCGCACCCCGCGCGGGCGGGCGGCCAGCACGAGCGCCTGGGAGCACCTGGGCCTGACCCCGCCCCGGGACACCGCGGCGGTCACCGGGCAGTCCTCCGGCGGCGGGCGCCTCGCGGGCGCCGGGAGCCAGGACGTGCTGCCGCTGGACGACGCCGACCGCTGACCCGCCGCCGGGCGCGCCGCCGGCGCGGACGACACGGCATACCTGCTCTTTGGTGGGGCACCCGCGCTCACCTAGACTCCCTGCGGTGCCTGCGTCGCGAGCCGACGTGGGCCTCGGTGCCCGATCCCGCGCGGCACCAGGTTGCGACAAGAAGGTTCAACGATGACGCCACTGGCCACCGCCGCACCCGCGTCGGGTGGGGGCCTGTCCACCATCCTGCTGCTCGCGCTCCCCTTCGCGGTGCTGCTGTACCTGATGTTCACGCAGCGTCGGCGCGCGCGGGCCGTCGCGGACGCGCAGGCCGGCCTCCAGGTCGGCCAGGAGGTCATGGCGGCCGCCGGCATCCACGGCCGGATCACCGCCCTCGAGGAGGACCTCGTGCACCTCGAGGTCGCCCCGGGCGTCGTCCTGCGGGTCGCCCGTCGTGCCATCGTCCCCGAGCCCGCCACCCGGGCGGCCCGCCCCACGGAGCCGGGGGAGAGCGCCTGATGTCCTTCACCACCCCCGGGGCCACGCGCCGCGAGGAGAGCCTGCCCGGCGTCTCCAAGACGAGCGACCGTCGCCAGCCCGCCGCCGGCAGCACCCGGCGGCGCCGCGCGCCCCGTCGCAACCCGCGCACCCGCGGCCCGATCCGCACCCTCATCACGTTGCTCGTCCTCACCCTCGCCCTCTTCGCGGGCATCGGCGCGGCCCACCTGTGGGCCTCCCCGTCCGCCGCGCTGACCCCCCAGCTCGGCCTGGACCTGGCCGGCGGCCGTCAGGTCGTGCTCGCACCCGCGACCGAGGACGGCGCCTCGATCGGCACCGAGCAGCTCGACCAGGCCATCGACATCATCCGCCGCCGCGTCGACGGCACCGGGACCTCCGAGGCCGAGGTGGTCCGCCTCGGGCAGAACATCTCGGTCGCCATCCCCGGCAACCCCACACCGGCCCAGCTCGAGGCGCTCAGCCGCTCCTCGCAGATGTTCTTCCGGCCCGTGCTCGTGGCGGCACCCGTCCTTCCCGAGGGCGAGCAGCCCCAGCAGCCCCGCCAGCTCCCGCTGCCCTCGGAGCAGCTGCGCGAGCAGGTGGAGCAGCTCGGCGTGCCCCTGGAGGAGCCCACCGACGAGGGCACGGAGGACCAGGCCGAGCAGACGGGTGAGAACCGTGGCGGCGAGGCGCCCCTCGCGGCCGGGGGCGAGGACGCCTCCACGACCGACGACGCGACCTCGACGACCGGCCCCGGCGAGCCGGAGGAGCCGGCCACCCCGCCGGCCGACCCCTCCGACCTCGCCCAGATCACGCCGGAGCTCCAGCAGCAGTTCGTGGAGACGCAGTGCACCGAGGAGGTGGCCGACGCGGCCGCCGGCGCGCCGAGCGCCCAGCCGCTCGTCGTCTGCCACGCCGACGGCACGGAGAAGTACATCCTCGGCCCGGCCGAGATCTCCGGCGGCCAGCTCGACGACGCCACCTCCGGCCCCGAGCAGGTCACCGGTGGCGGCGTCACCGGCCGCTGGGAGGTCGTCCTCGACTTCGACGACGAGGGTGGCCAGACCTTCGCCGACGTGACCTCCCGGCTCATGGGCTACCAGGCGGGCTCGGCGCAGAACCGCTTCGCCATGGTCCTGGACGGCACCGTCATCTCCGCCCCCACGGTCAACAGCGTCATCCCCAACGGCATCGCCACCATCACCGGCGACTTCACGGTCGAGGAGGCGCAGAACCTGGCCAACCAGCTGAAGTTCGGCGCCCTGCCGCTGAGCTTCGACGTCCAGACGTCGGAGCAGATCAGCCCGACGCTGGGCGGTGAGCAGCTGCGCTACGGCCTGATCGCCGGCGCGATCGGCCTCCTCCTCGTCTTCGTGTTCATGCTCGTCCAGTACCACGCGCTCGGCTTCGTCGCGATCGCCTCGTTGGTCGTGGCGGGCGTCCTGGCCTACGGGGCGGTCACGCTGCTGGGCTGGGCGACGAACTTCCGCCTGACGATGGCCGGGGTCACCGGCCTCATCGTCTCGATCGGCATCACGGCGGACAGCTTCATCGTCTACTTCGAGCGGATCCGCGACGAGGTGCGGGCCGGCCGGCCGCTGCGCTACGCCGTGGACACCGGATGGGCCCGCGCGCGGCAGACGATCATCATCTCCGACGTCGTCAACCTCCTGGCGGCCGGAGTGCTGTACTTCCTGTCCGAGGCGGGCGTGAAGGCGTTCGCGTTCATGCTCGGCCTGACGACGATCATGGACCTCGTGGTCGTCATGATGTTCACCCACCCGGTCGTGAGCATCCTGGCCAACTCCCCGTTCTTCGGGGAGGGCCGCAAGTGGTCGGGCATGGAGCCCGAGCGCCTGGGCGCCAAGCGCTCGGCCTACCTCGGACGCGGCCAGCTCCGCGAGCCGGACGTGGTCGCGCCGGGACGCAGGCGGCATACCCGTGAAGAGCTGGAAGGCGGTGTGGTCTGATGTCGCGCTACAGCCAGCTGGGCAACGACCTGTACTCGGGCAAGACGTCCTACGACATCGTCGGCCGGCGCACGTTCTTCTACGCGCTCTCCGCCGTCCTCATGGCCGTCTCCCTCGTCGGGGTCTTCGGCATGGGGATCAACCTGGGCATCGAGTTCCGCGGCGGCACCGAGGTGCGCGTCTCCGCGGTGCAGGACATGGACTCCTACGAGACCCGCGCCAGCGGTGTCGTCGGCGAGACGGTCGAGACCGAGACGACCACCGTCACCCGCATCGGTGACAACACCGTGCGCGTCCAGACCGGCGAGATGGCCCAGCAGGAGGCCGAGGCCCTGCGGGCCAACCTGGCCGAGGAGTTCGCGGTCCCCGTCGAGCAGGTGACCAGCTCGCTGGTCGGACCCTCGTGGGGGCAGACCGTCACCGAGCGCGCGCTCATCGCGCTCGGCGTCTTCCTCCTGCTCGTCACGGTCGTCCTGAGCCTGTACTTCCGCACCTGGAAGATGGCGGCCGCCGCGCTCGTCGCGCTCGTCCACGACGTCGTCTTCACCATCGGCGCCTACGCGCTGCTCGGCATCGAGGTCTCGCCCGCGTCGGTCATCGGCTTCCTGACGATCCTCGGCTACTCGATCTACGACACGATCGTCGTCTTCGACAAGGTCCGGGAGAACACCGAGAGCGCCTTCGACACGCGCCGCATGACGTATGCCGACGCCGCGAACCTCGCCGTCAACCAGACGATCGTCCGGTCGATCAACACCTCGGTCGTGGCCCTGCTGCCGGTCGCGGTCATCCTCGCCGTCGGCACCACCCTCATCGGCCCGGGCACGCTCGTCGACCTCTCGTGGGCGCTCTTCATCGGCATCGCCGTGGGCACCTACTCCTCGATCTTCATCGCCACGCCGCTGCTGGTGCACCTGCGCCAGGGCGAGGACGAGGTCAAGAAGCACGACGCCTCGGTCAACCGCCGCGCGGACCGCGCGGCGCGCCGCGCCTCCGCCCGCCCGGGCGAGGACCTGACCGCCGAGGCCGAGGCCGACACGGTCCTCGGCCCGCCGGAGGGTGACCAGGAGGGCACCGAGCCGCAGGCCGTGGGCGCCGGCGCCTCGACCTCGGCCCGCCCGTCCGAGGGCGCGTCGCCGTCGTCCCCGGCGGCGACGGGGCGCCAGCTGCACCCCTACGCCCAGCGTGGGCCGCGCAACCAGCCGCGGCGCAAGCGGCGCGGCTGAGCCAGGAGGAGAGCGACATGACCGCCGACGTCTCCGCGCACGACCCGGAGCTGGCCGCCGACGTGCTGGCCGGGATGCGGGACATCCCCGACTTCCCGATCAACGGCGTCGTCTTCAAGGACTTCACCCCGATCCTGCTGGCGCCGCCCCTGCGGGACCGCATCGTGGAGGACACGGTCCGGCGCCAGCGGGACCGCGTGGACGTCGTCGCCGGCATCGAGGCGCGCGGCTTCATCCTCGGCGCGATGATCGCCCACGCCCTGGGGGTCGGCTTCGTCCCGGTGCGCAAGGAGGGCAAGCTGCCCTCGGCCGTGCACAGCCGCTCCTACGCGCTGGAGTACGGCACCGCGACCCTCGAGATCCACCAGGACGCGGTGTCCAACGGCGAGCGGGTCCTCGTCGTGGACGACGTGCTCGCCACGGGCGGCACGCTGGCCGCGACGTGCGAGCTCATCGAGCGGTGCGACGCCAGCGTGGCGGCCATCGAGCTCGTCCTGGAGATCGGGGCCCTGCGGGGCCGGGACAGGCTCACCGGCTACGACGTCCGGTCCATCCTCACGGTCTGAGGGCCCTCGGCCCGGGGCGACCGGCGCCCGCCTGGCGGGCCGGGAGCCTCAGGCGGACCACCTATGATCTCGTCATGAGCGACACCGCCCCCACCCCGCAGGCCAGCCGGTCCTCCGGCGGCCTGCGCCCGCGGTGGGCGCGGCTGGGCGGTCGGTCCACGTCCTCGACCAACCCCACGCTGGAGCCGCTGCTGCGCTCGGTGCGCGCCACGCACCCCAAGGCCGACCTCGCACTCATCGAGCGTGCCTACGCGGCCGCCTTCCGGGCCCACCAGGGCCAGAGGCGCAAGAGCGGCGACGCCTACATCACCCACCCGCTGGCGGTCGCGACGATCCTCGCCGAGCTGGGCATGACGCCGTCGACGATCGCGGCGGCGCTGCTGCACGACACGGTCGAGGACACCTCCTACTCCCTGGACCAGCTGCGCGCCGACTTCGGCGACGAGATCGCGATGCTCGTCGACGGCGTCACCAAGCTGGACAAGATGACCTACGGCGACGCCGCCCAGGCCGAGACGGTGCGCAAGATGGTCGTGGCGATGGCGCGCGACATCCGCGTGCTCGTCATCAAGCTGGCCGACCGGCTGCACAACGCCCGCACGTGGCGCTACGTCTCGGCGGAGTCGGCCGCCCGCAAGGCCTCGGAGACCCTGGAGATCTACGCCCCGCTGGCGCACCGGCTGGGGATGAACACGATCAAGTGGGAGCTGGAGGACCTCGCCTTCGCCCAGCTCTACCCCAAGGTCTACGACGAGATCGTGCGGATGGTGGCCCAGCGGGCGCCCGCGCGCGAGGAGCTGCTCGCCACGATCCGCGAGGACATCGCCGAGGAGCTGAAGACCAGCAAGATCCGGGCGACGATCACCGGCCGGCCCAAGCACTACTACTCGGTCTACCAGAAGATGATCGT